>JBCCHD010000042.1 GCA_039028935.1 Pseudomonadota bacterium
CTATCGATTGCTCGGTTGGCTCAGCCGCTTTTTGCCGGTTGGGTTTTATTACAAAGCCTTTTTCAGACCAAAGGGCGCCTGGACCCACTGGGTAAAGCTGTTCCGGCCGTTGACCGGGTTGGGGCGTTTAGACGTGGCGTATCGTGCGCCGCGTTACGACAAGCGGTATCGATTTGTGGATGTTTTGGTGGTTGGTGGTGGCGTCGCCGGCATGGCGGCGGCGGCCAACGCCGCCTCGTACGGGCTCACCGTCATGCTGGTTGACGAACAGCCCGCGTTGGGTGGCGCTCATGCGTATGCGCGTGTTGATTCTGATGTGGCAAACGATATTCAGTCACTGTCTCGATTGGTTAACCAGGATGACCGTATCGAGGTATTAACCGACGCGGTCGCTAATGGCTGGTTTTCCGATCACTGGGTGCCGGTCGTGCAACATCAGACTCTGCACAAAGTCCGAGCTCGGCAGGTGATACTCGCGACCGGCGCCATCGAGCAACCCGCGGTGTTTCGCAATAACGATTTACCCGGCGTCATGATGGCGTCGGCGGCCCAGCGCTTGATGCGACTGTATGCCGTCAAACCGGGTCGTCGCGCCGTCGTTTTGACCAGTAACCGCTTTGGTTATCAAGCCGCCCTGGATTTACTTGATGCGGGTGTGACCGTAACGGCCGTCGTAGACGTGCGTCAATCGCCGCCGGCGTTGGAGCGACACGACATTGAACAACGAGGGGTGACCGTCCTAACGCACGGTATGGTTGTCGAGGCAATCGCCAATCGCGATGCCACCCATATCGCCGCCGTGATTCTCCAGTACGAGCACGAGGGCGACGTCAGAAAACAGCGTTTCGATGCCGATCTATTGTGTATGGCCGTTGGGTTCATGCCGACCTGGCAGCTTGCAGGTCAAGCGGGTGCGGCGCTTCGGTATGACGACACGCGCGCCGTATTCTCCGTCGAGCAGCTGCCGCCTGGTATGCACCTTGCGGGTGCTGTCAGCGGCCGGTTTGATCGGCAGCAGTCGATGCACAGCGGCGTGAGCGCCAGTCGTCTAGCCGCTGCGGCGCTTGATGTTGATCCAGATTCGTCGCAGCGTTTGTCGCCGGACGGAGAGGGACATGATGCCTTTGCGACGGCACAGGGCGACAGGAACGAAGCGTGGCCTTCACCGAACGCAACTTGGCCGATGAGTCATCACCCCAAAGGCAAAGCGTTTGTTGACATTGATGAGGATCTGCAAATCGATGATCTCATCCATGCGACGTTGGACGGCTATCGTGACATTCAGCTGGTTAAACGCTACACCACCTGCGGCATGGGACCTTCTCAAGGCCGGCTGTCGGCACTGGCCGCCGCGCGCATCGTGGCCAAAGCAAATGGGTGCACGGTCGCTGAAACGGGCGTGACAACTGCCCGCCCGCCGTATGCCGCCGAGCGATTGG
Source organism: Pseudomonadota bacterium (assembly GCA_039028935.1). NCBI lineage: Bacteria > Pseudomonadati > Pseudomonadota > Pseudomonadota bacterium. The sequence goes on from JBCCHD010000042.1 coordinate 1,440, forward strand.
CTCATAGCGCCGGACGTCGATTTTTCCCGCGACGCCTCAGCAGCATGCATGCCTGTCACGAACGCGCTGGTGCCACGTTTATGCAAGCCGGATTGTGGGAACGCCCAGCGTATTATTCAGCGGCTAACGACGCGAGAGCGGCGATCATACGTGAGGTGAATGCGGTCAGGCAGGGCGTGGGGTTGATCGATGTATCGACACTCGGTGGACTTGATATTCGTGGGTCGGACGCAGCGGAGTTCATCAATCGCCTTTATACATGGGGCTTTGTCAATCAGCCCGTTGGCCGAGCGCGATACGCGTTGATGACCGATGAAGCCGGTGTCGTGATTGATGACGGTGTTGCTTGCCGATTCGCAACCGACCACTACTACGTGACGGCGACGACCTCCGGTGTGGATCGTGTGTATCGCAACATGCTCAAGTGGAACGCGCAGTGGCGACTCGATGTGGACATCAGCAATGTGACGGGCGCGTGGGGTGCGGTCAATCTTGCGGGGCCGCGTGCTCGGGATGTGTTGCAGCGAGTGTGCGACCTTGCGCTGGATGCCGATGACTTTGGCTATATGGCCGTTCGGACAGGTGCCGTGGCTGGCATCGAAGCGCGGCTATTACGCGTCGGATTTGTCGGTGAACTGGGTTATGAAATTCATGTGCCGCAGTCGTGCGGAGAAGCGCTCTGGGAACGCCTGATGGAAGCCGGGACTGAGTTCGGCATTACGCCGTTTGGGGTGGAAGCACAGCGTGTGATGCGCTTGGAAAAAGGACACATCATCATCGGCCAGGATACCGATGCGATGAGCAATCCTTATGAGGTGTCGATGGGCTGGGCTGTGTCCACAAAGAAGCCTTTCTTTGTCGGTCATCGAACGTTGCGAGAGCTTTATGCGCGGGGCATCAAACGTCGGCTCGTTGGTTTTGCGTTGGATGCGGATGAGCAAACTCTGCCGAAGGAAAACCAACTCGTATTAAAGCAGGATGCCATGATTGGGCGCGTTACCTCCTGTGCTGAATCACCGACGCTTGGCTACGCTATCGGTTTGGCGTACGTCCCGTACGCGTATTCGGAGGATACACTGTGTATCAAGTGTGACGATGGCCAGCGGGTTAAGGCACGGATTGTCAGCGTGCCGTTTTACGACCCAAGTAACGAGCGACAAGCGCGATGAGCGTTTCATTTAGCGATCGCGTGCGGCGCAGTCTACTGGCTAAGACGCACGAGCGTAGTGGGGCCACTCTGCGCGTATGGCACGACCAGATTGTCGTTGCGCACTACGGAGCACCGCGAGACGAACGCGACGCCGCCGCGCATTTGGCGCTGTGTGATCTGTCGACACTTGATCGTACCGGGTTCAAAGGGCCTGACACACCGGCTTGGCTAGCCGATCAATCGGTGTCAATACCGTCAACACCCAACGCAGTGGTAGCGCAGTCGGGCTTGATAACCGCGAGACTGTCTTGGGAAGAGCACTTGTTCTTACGCGCGCCATTCAAGGCGCCTTCTGCGCATCCAATTTGGCAGGTCGAACCGCCCACCCATCGGGTGTATCCGCTTCCCCGGCAGGACAGTCATGCATGGCTTTATGTGTGTGGCGATCATGCACCACTCATGCTCAGCTATCTGTGCGCCGTCGATTTCAGTGACCCAGCGTTTACAGGCGTGGCACAAACCTCGGTGGCAAAACTCAATGCCATCGTCATACAGGATCCAACCAGCGCACGACCAGGGTTTCATTTGCTGTGCGATCAGCCCTCCGTGGACTATTGGTGGCAGGCAGTAATGGATGCGGCTGCGCCATTAAACGGGCAGGTCGTCGGTGTGGATGCACTGCTGGGCAGTACGCAAGAGCAATTCGTAACAGACTAATAGGCGACGCAAGCAAAGTAATCCTGCGCCGCGCTTAAAACTTAGGAGAACGGAACATGTCATTACCAACGCACCGACGTTATGTCATCATCGGCGCCGGTATTCACGGATTGAGTACGGCCTATCACTTGGCCATACAGCTGAAGAGCGCCGGTCAGGGAGACGGTCGGGACATCGTGGTGTTGGACAAGAGTCGCACAGGGGCGGGCGCGTCGGGGATTGCGTGTGGTGTGGTACGCAATAACTACTTTCAGCCGGCCATGCGAGAGCTCATGGCGCACAGTGTGGAAGTGTGGGAGAGCGACGCTGAGTGCTATAGCTATCATCCGGTTGGCTATATGCAGATTAGTCCAGAGTCGATGCACAACGATGTGCGCACCATCTACTCCCAGCAACAGGCAATTGGCTATTCCTCGACGTTTATTGAGGGCGAGAAAGACTGCCACCAGTACATGACCGGCCTCTTTGACGACTGGCAGGCCAAAGGGATTACGTCTGTCCTACATGAGCACAAAGGCGGGTACGCCAACAACCAGCGATCGCTGGAGGGTCTGGCTGCGAAAGCCGCAGCCGAGGGCGTTGAAATCTATGCGCCGGTGCAGGTGATGGAAATTGAACGGGACGGTGTCGGCGCGGTAAAGCGGGTGAACACTGATCAGGGGGCGATCGACTGCGACTATTTGGTGGTCGGTGTGGGTCCTTGGGTAAAGTCGATCTGGGAAATGCTCGATTTGCCGCAGTCGATTTCGATTCGCAATCCGCAAACGGGTGAGCTGACTCACGACATACCGATGTGGGTATATTGGTCGTTGCAGGAGGGCACGCTCGGTGTCGATCCGATGCTGCAGCGGACCAATTCAGGGGCATTGCCGCCTGTGGTGCATGTGGACAGCGACGCGCCGCTGTATTGCGATGAAACCGGGGAGTTGATCACCGACAAAATGTGGGGAATCTACTACAAGCCTGATTTTCATTTCGGTGGTGTGCAAGGTGGGGCAGCGCCCTTCATTGTTGACAAGCCCGCTGACGAAATCAGTGTCGATCCCTACGGCCCAGAATCCCCTGAGTTCATCGTGGGCTCAGAATTTGCGCGCATGTGGACATCGGCACTCGCGCACTGCCAAAAGCGCTTTAGCGGCACGCGGAGCGCCTTTAGTCAAGAACCTTCGGGTGGTATCGGTGCCTTCACGCCGGATAGTTTTCCGGTATTCGACGAATTTTTCGAGAATTGCTATGTGATTGCCGACTCGAATCATGGCTACAAAATGCTGGGCGTCGGTAAGCTTGTGGCCGAAAAGGTGATGGGCGGGTCGCCATCGTTGCTGACACCGTTTGCGTTTGATCGGTACGAAAAGGGTACACTGCATCCTGTCTCGAGCAGTCCATTTCCCTGGAGCTGATCGGAGCAAATCGATGTGAATGGCTTGATGGTAGCGATATGAAGCAAGAGGGCCTAATTGATCTGAGCGCACTGAGAATCTTCTCGGTGGTCGCAGAGAGTACTACGCTTACTCAAGCTGCAACACGTCTTGGTGTCACACAGTCCGCGGTGTCGCAGGCCATCAAGCAAATCGAACAGCTCACCCAAACCACTTTGGTGGTGCGGCGGTCTCGACCAATCAAGCTAACGCCTTCAGGCGTTGTGTTGCGTGATTATGCGGTGCGCATGCTGAGCGAATCGCGCACGATGATGCACGATGTGCGGATGGCTGCAAGAAGTTCACTGGGACGACTCAATATTGGGGTGATCGATTCGTTTGGCGACATGATGGGGCGACAGCTGATTGAGCGTGCCGAACCATTAGCGGCGCGCCTTGCGCTACGCACCGGCATCGTGCCGACTTTGTCCCAAGCACTCATCGACGGTGATCTGGACGTGTTTTTTACCAGCGATCAGCTGCCGGATCATCCTGAGTTCGGCGCGTTCCCGGTTTTGCGCGATCCGTTTGTACTGTTGGTACCCGCGTCTTTTCGACCCAAATGCGCCGTAACGGCTGCCGATATGGTCAACAAAATGCCGTTTATTCGCTATGACCGACAGTCGAGTATCGGTCGCTTTGTTGATTTGATTGGTCGGCGCGAAGGCATCGAGTTGGATGCGCAGTTGGAAGTGGATAGTACCCGCACGATGATGAAATTTGTCCAGGCTGGCAAAGCCTGGACGATCACATCGGCTATGTGCTTTATCCGTTATCCGGAGTTACTCGATGACATTCGCATCATTGAGCTTGGCCGAAGCGGCAACGCGCGAAGCGTGTGTTTGCTGCATCGGCATCGTGAACTGGGGGATGTGCCGCGACAGCTTGCCCAAATCAGTCGTGAGTTGTTCGACGACAAAGTCGTCCCCGAAATTATTCGGCACGCACCTTGGCTGGACGGACACGTTCATTCCATTTCCGATATGCCGATCATTTAAAAAAGACCACGTGCGAAGGCAGAGCGGAGTGCGCGGCGCGGCCAGAGCCGCCAACAGGGCGCTGCGCGAAACCGCTTACCGATTGAGTCGAATAGCGACGTTTTTAGTGCGAACGTAGGTATACAGCGCCTCGAGACCCTTCTCACGACCGTATCCAGACATTTTTACGCCGCCAAAGGGTGTGGCGATGCCGCCAGCGTACCATTCGTTTACAAACACTTGCCCCGCCTGAAGGGATTGGGCGGCCCGTAGGCTACGCGACAGATCCTGGGTGAACACCCCGGCCACAAGCCCGTAGTCAGTGGCGTTGGCCAGGTGATACGCCTCCTGTTCGTCATCGAAGGGCGTGACGGCGATCACCGGACCAAACACTTCATTCGAAAAAATTGCCATGTCCGGTGTTACGTCAGCAAATACTGTTGGGTGTACAAAAAACCCTTCTCGTTCTGGTGCGTTACCGCCGCACACGACGCGTGCGCCATCCTGCACGGCTTTCGCACAGTGAGCCAGCACCTGTTGTTGTTGCGTTTGGGACGCGAGCGGCGTGACGACATGATTGTCGATGCCGGGTCCGAGTGTGAACGTGTCGACCATGGCAGCGACACGCGCGATCACTTCTTCATAGCGGCTGCGCGAAACGAGCAAGCGAGACATGGCCGAACACACCTGGCCTGAGTTGAAAAAGATGCCCCACCGAATACTGTCGAGTAAGCCCTCAATATCCGCATCGTCAAATACAACGGCCGCCGATTTTCCACCGAGTTCCATCACGCATGGTACGGCGCGCTGCGCGGCGCTTCGCATGATCGCTTGTCCGGTTTTCACGGAACCGGTGAATACAATCTGATCCACGCCGGCGTGGCCAACCAAGTGCGCGCCGGCCTTGTGGCCATAGCCACACAGCAAATTAAAGGCACCCGCCGGCACGTCCGCGTCTGCGCACGCATCGGCGATCAATGTACAGGCCAACGGACACAACTCGGGGGTTTTGGCGATTACCGCATTTCCGCTAGCGAGTGCCGGTGCAGCCGATCGCGCAGTAAGTGACACCGGAAAATTCCATGGAACGATTTGTGCCGACACGCCATGCGGCTCGTAAAGCGTAAAGTCCAAGTAGTCGGGGCCAAGCGGAATCGACTTTCCTTCCAGTTTGTCCGCCATGCCCGCGTAATAGTCGAAATAGTCTGCCGCCTCGTTGATTTCGTCTACGCTGTCGCTCAACGATTTTCCGTTCTCCAGCGTCAGTAGCCGCGCGCCCTCGTCTTGGCGTGCGCGCAGAGCGTCAGCAATATCGTGTAGCCAGCGACCGCGTTGGGCCGGTTTAATGCGGGTCAGTAAGCCTTGATCAACACATTGGCGAGCGGCGGCAACGGCGTCTTCCACATGCGTGGTGTGTGCCTCGGCGACACGACCCATCGGAGCGCCCGTCGCTGGATCGTCGATGATGATATGCGTGTCGCTATCGACCTGGCGGCCATTGATAAAATTTAGGTAATTCATAGTCACATGATCGCTGCTTGGTGGCGACGTTGTCACGTCGGTGCGGGGCTGAACTTACCGCGCGGCGTCCAGATAGCGCGCGGCGACCCAATTGTGGAAGTGGTGACTAGGTCCGTCAAGCACAGGTGAGAATGAGCCGCCGGTGAATGCTGGCGATTCTCGACCCTGCTGCATACTTTCAATCGCAAAAATGTCCTCGGTGAACACTTCACGCCACGCTTCGAGTACGGCTTTTCGACAATCGGCATATTGCGTGTCGCCGGCCTCTTGACCAACATACATCAAGCGCAGCGATTCGTGTGTGGTCGAGGCGCTGGTGGGCGTTAGAATAATTGCGAACACATGATCGACCTGTGCGCCGAGAAGAACATTTGGATACAGCGACACATATTCGGCCTGGGTAATTTGTGCTTCGGGCCAATGCGCGAATCGAGGCAGGTACGTACCGGCGACCTCAGACAGCGTGTACTTGTAGCTACCTTGTCCCGATGCATTATTGCCGATGGTTAAATTATAGTGCTCATCAAGCGGTGAATAACTGTTCAAACCCGGATGCACCCAGGGGAGGTGGTAAGCTTCGCAGTAATTTTCGACGGCCAGCTTCCAATTGCAGTTGACCTCCAGTTCCAGCTGGCTGCCATCGGTTGCCGGCACCACGTCGTCGAAGCCACTGCGTCCGACAAAGGGTTCCCATCGTTTCAGCAGCGGCTCAATGAAGTCATCAAAGCTGGGCGCGTCACCGGACAAATTGACAAACACCATGCCCAACCACACGCGACTCCGCACCGGCTTGAGGCCTTTGCCTTCGCGGCTGAATCCCTCGGCGTCGTGATGGTTGACGCCGCCGATATGCGGCGTTGCGCGCAACGCACCGTCTAAGCCATAACACCAGCTGTGGTAGCGGCACTGAATGACAGGTTTTGCGGGGCCTTCTTCCGCCACAAGCACCATGCCACGGTGGCTGCAGACGTTATGAAAGACCTCAATGTCGTTTTGCTTGTTGCGCACCACCAGCAGCGGGATGCCCATAAAATTATAGGGCTTCAGATAACCAGGCTTAATCAACTCGTCGACAAAACCGATGGCGACCCAGGTTGAACTGAGAACATGATCGCGCTCGAAGCGGAAAAAGTCGTCATCGCGATAGGCCTCATTGGGCATGCCGCTGGCCTGTTCAATCGGCTGGCGCACGCGCTCAATAGCGGCCTTAATTTCGTCAGTGATCAGTGCGGTCACAGTCTGTCCTCAACCTGATGATGCGTTTCTTTCTAGCACAGCCAGCGCCGCTCTGAAAACACTATCGTTCCAGATCTTTCAGAAGAATGGTTAATGGCGTCCCGGGCCTTATGTCGCGTTGTCTTGACGCATCCAAACCACCGGTAACGGTGAGTACCGGCGATTCATCGCCACGTGAGATTGACAGGTACGTTGTGGTTGAACGGCGGGAAAACCGTTGAATTCGGCGCCATGCCATTCACTTCGAGAGTAAACCGGTTCTAATGAAAGGGCTGAATCGGTGTCTGCACAGACTGCTGCAAACGGTGCGTAAGAGGGGTGTCGGCTCGCAGAATAGCGAGCGGCCGTGCGGTGAAAGGGGTCGTTTTAACCGGCAACTGGCCTGGCCGAATACGCGGAGTGGCAACGTGCACCGAGGCGCTGTTCAGACTGTCATTGTCGGAATTTGGATATCGGTTATCACATAATAAACAGGGGGTTACAAAACATCCGTGTCGGATATATCTAAGTGTGTGTCGTGCCGATGTAGGCAGCTCCCCATAAAGCGTAGCAAACTCGCTAAATCATAGACTTAGCGCTTTTTCCGAGATAGGCGTACGAGGACCGATATGACGGCAAGAAGAAGACGCTCCGGAGGCGGACGCCGCGCGAAACACGCGTCACGCCAAGAGGATCAGCTCCAGATCCGTGCCTACATTGATCGGAACATTCCTTACTTCGATATGTTGTCGGATGAGGCGCTCGAGACCATCGAATACAACGCGGATACGGTGCTTGAGGAAGTGGGTATTAACTTTCTTGAAACACCCGACGCGTTGGCACTATGGCGTGACGCTGGTGCGGATGTCGACGGTGAACGGGTGCGTTTTCCACGTGGCTTGTGCCGAAAGATTATTCAGGACTCGGCACCCGCAGAATTTACTCAGCACGCGCGCAATCCGATGCGGTCAACGGTCATCGGAGGAAAACGCACAGTCTTGGTTCCGGCCTACGGACCGCCGTTTGTTCGTGACCTGGACAAGGGTCGGCGCTACGCGACGTTGGAAGACTTTCAGAACTTTGTGAAGCTTGCTTACCTTTCGCCTGGGTTGCACCACTCGGGCGGCACGGTGTGCGAACCGGTTGAACTACCTGTCAATAAGCGTCATTTCGACATGGTGTACAGCCACCTGAAATACAGCGACAAACCCTTCATGGGGTCGGTGACCCATGAGAGTCGCGCGCAAGACTCTGTGGACATGTGCAAGCTCGTGTTCGGTGAAGAGTTCGCGATGAACAACACGGTTATGACCAGCTTGATCAACGTCAACTCACCCATGGCTTTTGATAGCCTGATGCTCGGATCGGCCCGTGTTTACGCGGAAAATATGCAGGCGACGGTGATCTCGCCGTTTATTGTGGCTGGCGCAATGTCGCCGGTGACTGTGGCCGGAACGGTCACGCAGATCTTGGCGGAAGCGCTTGCCGGCATGGCCTACACGCAGCTCGTTCGACCTGGCGCGCCGGTCGTGTTTGGCACGTTCTCTAGCGCAATGTCGATGCAGTCTGGCGCGCCGACGTTTGGTACGTCGGAGCCGAGTCTTGTGCTCTACGCCGCGGCGCAGCTGGCGCGTCGTCTCGGCGTGCCGTTTCGCAGCGGCGGCGGGTTGTGTGCCTCAAAGATGGCCGACGCCCAAGCGGCGTACGAAGCCGCCAACACGCTGCAAACCGCGGCGCTCGCGGGCGTCAATTTTATGCTGCACACAGCCGGCTGGCTCGAGGGTGGGCTGGTCATGAGTTACGAGAAATTCGTCATGGATGCCGATCAGGCCGCGATGATTTCAATCCTGCTTAACGGTGTCGATATGAGCGACAACGGTCAGGCTCTGGATGCGATTCGAGAAACCGGTCCCGGCGCGCATTATCTCGGCTCAGCGCACACTCAAGCGAATTTTGAAACGGCGTTTTACCGCTCAACCATTGCCGATAACAATAGCTTCGAACAATGGACAGAGGATGGCGAACTCGACGCCGCGCAGCGTGCAAACGGCGTGTGGAAAAGTATGTTGGCCGATTACGTAGCGCCCGCCATTGATCCGGCGATCGATGAGGCGCTAATCGACTACATGACGCGCCGCAAAGCCGAATTTCCGGATATGAACTACTAGAAACTGTGACATCAATGCAGGAGCATCGAGCTCCTCATTGCTACGGTAGGTGTCGACATTGGCACCTGGATAAACCGAGGATCGAACGATGAATGACGATACCGTACAGCCCAATCAACACGACGACGAAGAAGAACTCAATCTGTCGGAGTTATCGACGGAAGAGTTGGTCGAGCAAATGCACGATGACCTCTACGATGGACTTAAAGAAGAAGTCGAAGAGGGAACCCAAATTTTGCTCGACCGCGACTGGAGTGCCGAAAGAGTGCTGAATGAAGCATTGGTCGCGGGCATGAAAATTGTTGGCATTGATTTTCGCGACGGCATTTTGTTTGTTCCCGAGGTGCTGCTGGCCGCCAACGCGATGAAAGGCGGCATGGCGATTCTTCGACCCCTGCTTGCCGAGACCGGGGCTAAGCCCATTGGCAAAATGGTGATTGGTACGGTGAAAGGGGATATACACGATATCGGGAAAAATCTCGTTGCCATGATGCTGGAAGGCGCTGGGTTTGAAGTGATCGATATCGGAATTAATAACGCGGTCGAAGATTATTTCGAAGCGATCGAGGAACACAAGCCCGATATCCTGGGTATGTCTGCATTGCTCACGACCACGATGCCCTATATGAAAGTGGTGATTGATGAGATGGTCGCGCGAGGTGTGCGTGAGGACTACATTGTGTTGGTCGGGGGCGCACCGCTCAATGAAGAGTTTGGCACGGCAGTCGGTGCCGATGGCTACTGCCGAGACGCAGCGGAAGCGGCCAACATGGCGACCCGCATGGTAGAAGAGCGACGTGCCGCAGCCGGCTAAAACCCTATTGGTGATCGCGTGCGGAGCCATTGCTCGCGAGATTCATCAGTTAAAAACGCTCAATAATTGGGAGCATATGGCATTGCAAGCCATTGATGCCAGCCTTCATTTCACGCCCGAGAAGATCGCCCCGGCGGTGCGCGCTAAGCTCGAAGAGGCGCAGCACCAATTCGAGCGCATTTACGTTGCCTTTGCCGATTGCGGAACGTACGGCGCGCTTGATTCTGTGTTGGGTGATTTCAGTGGGGTAGAGCGTTTGCCTGGTCTGCATTGCTACGCAAGCTTTGCCGGGCAGGCGGAGTACGAGCGATTGCATGACGAGGACCCTGGGACGTTTTATCTGACCGATTTCCTCGTGCAACATTTTGAGCGATTTGTCGTTAAGGCCTTACGGTTTGATGAGCACCCCGAACTCAAAGAGATGTTCTTCGGAAACTACAATCGCGTCGTTTACCTTGCGCAAACGCGTAATGCCAAGCTCGAACAGCGCGCCCGTGATATCGCCGAGTACCTGAACCTACGCTACGAAGAATCGTACACGGGTTACGGTGAGCTCGTTCCTGAACTAAACGCGTTCGTAGGGGTTTAACGATGCCGGCCGCTAAACAGATTGTTGTCTATTGGCGCGATATTCCCTCGCAGGTCATCGTTAAGCAGCGTCGTACCAGCGGAAAGGCCATGCTCAGCGAACGGTTTCAGGTTGCGATCGACCGAGCCGCAATGCGCGCGGGCAAAGGCGGCAGTGACGCCTACATCGCCGAATGGCGACGCGTCAGCGAGGCTTACTCTGGTGATGAAGATTTTCAGCACGTCGCTCAGCGCAAGGCGGATGAACTTGAACTCGAGTATTCCGATAGTCGCTTGGCTGCGCTAGTAAAGAACAACGGTAATTCCGAAGATAAGCCCAAAGATGCGTCGGTAAACGACTAATCGATGATTGAGTACACATTGTCGAACAGAACGCCCTTGGTGCGACATCGACACGACGGAGAACGAACATGACGACCACGCTAATTAGCTCGGCCACCCGCGAAGTCAAGATCGGTTTTGATCAGCCTTTTGTGATTATTGGCGAACGCATAAACCCGACAGGCCGAAAAATTTTGGCGGAGGAAATGAAGAATGGCGATTACAGTCGGGTCGAGGCGGACGCACTCGCACAGGTTGCCGCCGGAGCGCATATGCTCGATGTGAATGCAGGCATCCCATTGGCCGATGAACCGGCCATCCTCGCCGATTGCGTCAAGCTCGTGCAATCGATCACCGATGTACCATTGTCGATTGATTCATCGATCATCGCTGCCTTGGAAAGTGGCCTATCGGTGTATCAAGGTAAAGCGCTGGTCAATTCGGTGACCGGCGAAGACGAAGTGTTGGAGTCGGTGCTACCGCTCGTGGCCAAACACGGTGCCGCCGTCGTGGCGATCTCCAATGACGAAACCGGCATCTCGGAAGACCCAAACGTTCGTTTCGAGGTCGCAAAGAAGATTGTCGAGCGCGCAGCCGACTACGGCATTCCGCATAACGATGTGGTCGTCGATCCGTTGGTGATGCCAATTGGTGCAATCAACACATCCGGTAAGCAGGTCATGCATATTGTGCGCCGACTCCGTGAGGAACTAAAAGTGAACACAACCTGCGGCGCATCGAATGTGAGTTTCGGATTGCCGAACCGCAACGGTATTAATAGCGCTTTTCTAACGATGTCGATTGCAGCCGGCATGACGTCCGCCATCACAAGTCCATTGCATGAGGAAGTGATGCAGGCCGTACTCGGTGCGGATGTCATGATGGGCAATGACCCAGATTGTGCGAACTGGATTCGCAAATACCGTGAGCCAACGGCAGAGGGCGCCGGTGGCCGTCGTGGCGGTCGCCGCCGACGTGCCAGCTGACGGCACCCCAACACTAAGGGGCGGACATTGAGTCTGGCGCGCGTTGTGTTCATGCCCAGCGGTAAGCGGGGCGATTTTGAAACGGGCACCGCCGTGTTGGATGCGGCGCGCAAGCTGGGTGTCGATATCGATTCCGTATGCGGGGGCCGAGCGTTGTGCGGTCGTTGTCAGGTCCAATGCATGTCGGGCGATTTTCCAAAACACGGAATTCGTTCAAGCGCTGACCACCTTTCAGACATGTCGAACAGTGAACGGCACTACGGCCCGAAAGGGCGTCGTAAATTGCCCGACGATCGTCGCCTCAGCTGCCAGGCGTTAATCACCGGGGACGTAGTAATCGACGTCCCGTCCACCAGTCAAGTGCATCGTCAATTAGTGCGAAAGTCGGCCGACAGCCGAGACATCGTGCTAGATACTGCGGTTCGATTGCATTACGTGCGTGTGGCGGAAGCGGACATGCACGAACCGAAAGGCGATTTTCAGCGCCTGTGCGAGGCGCTCGAATCAGAATGGGGATTGACCGATCTCACGTGCGATCTGAAGGTGCTGCAAACACTTCAGCCCATATTGCGTCAGGGTCAGTGGCGGGTGTCAGTGGCGGTGCACAGCGGATCCCGAATCATTGCGGTGTGGCCTGAATTTAAGCGCGCTGTTTTTGGCGTTGCGGTGGATGTGGGATCGACGACAGTCGCCGCGCATCTGGTCAATCTTACCACCGGCGATATCCTTGGTTCCGACGGGCTCATGAATCCACAAATTCGCTTTGGTGAAGACCTCATGAGTCGCGTGTCCTACGTCATGATGCATCCGGAAGGTGTCGGCGAGATGACCGATGCGATTCGCACAGGGTTGAAGGCGCTCGTATACGCGCTAGTCGATGCGCATGACGACGTGACCATCGACGACGTGTTGGAGCTGACTATCGTTGGCAATCCGGTCATGCATCATCTGATTCTTGGCATCGACCCGGTTGAGCTTGGCGGCGCGCCTTTTGCACTCGCGACGGATGCGGCCATTGAGTTGTGGGCGACCGAAATCGATCTGCCGGTCAACCCCGGGGCGCGCATTTACTTCTTGCCGTGTATTGCCGGCCATGTTGGGGCGGACTCGGCGGCGGTTGTTTTAAGCGAAGCACCACAATCTTCCGATGAACTGACGCTGTTGGTTGATTTGGGAACAAACGCTGAGATTGTGCTTGGAAATCGTGAACGTTTGTTGGCGTGCTCAAGCCCCACGGGCCCGGCGTTCGAGGGGGCTCAGATAAGTTGCGGACAGCGAGCGGCACCCGGCGCCATTGAACGAGTACGCATTAATCGCGATACGTTAGAGCCGCGCTTTCAGGTAATTGGCAGTGATAAGTGGTCGGATGAGCCGGGGTTTGCCGAGTCAATCCAAGGTTCCGGCGTGACGGGCATCTGTGGGTCGGGAATTATCGAGGTGGTGGCCGAAATGTTCTTGGCCGGCATCATTACCGTAGACGGTGTGGTCAACGGTGCGTTGGCCGCGGAAAACGCCCGCATTGAAGAAGACGAGCGCACGTATTCCTATGTGCTGCACGACGGTGACATTCGAATTACCGTCACGCAAAACGACATCCGCCAAATCCAGCTGGCCAAAGCGGCACTTCATGCGGGCGTCAGTTTGCTCATGGATCATTACGGGGCGCGCGATATCAATCGAATTCGCCTAGCGGGTGCGTTTGGCAGTCACATTGATGTCAAGCACGCCATGGTGTTGGGTCTAATTCCCGATTGTGAACTGGAAAACGTGGCCTCGGTGGGGAATGCCGCCGGCAAAGGCGCGCTGATGGCGCTGCTGAATCAGGCGTCTCGCCGCAACATCGAACAGGTGGTTCGTCGCATCGAAAAGATTGAAACGGCGGTAGAACCAAAGTTTCAGCAGTATTTCGTTGACGCCATGGCGATTCCGAATAAATCCGACCCCTACACTAAACTTTTTCAACAGGTTGAAAGGCCGGCACCGCGCGCGGTGCCCGATGCGGGCCCATCATCCGGACCACGTCGACGCCGGCGACGCAAGTCTCGTTCATCTTCTCAGGAGGGGGCATCATGAAAACCGTACCTATTTCACTGGCACGCCGTGTGCGCGAGACGCCATTTGAAAAACGCATGCTCGCCAATAATCCAGGCGGCCTGTCCGTCTACAACCACATGACCATACCGACAGTGTTTGAGTCGATGGAAGCCGATTACGCACATTTATGCGAACACGTGCAAATCTGGGATGTGGCGTGCGAGCGGCAAGTAGAGGTCAACGGGCCGGATGCATTGAAATTGGTTGAGCTGTGTACGCCGCGCGACCTGTCCGATATGAGCATCGGTCAGGGCCGCTATGCGCCGCTGGTTGATGAGTTTGGCGGCATCGTCAACGACCCCATTATCTTGAAACTCGCACAAGACCGTTATTGGGTGTCGATTGCGGATTCAGACGTGTTGTTGTGGATGAAAGGCCTGGCGGCTGGGCTGAAACTTGATGTGTCGTTATTTGAGCCCGACGTCAGTCCGCTGGCGGTACAGGGACCGAAAGCCGATGATCTGATGGCGGAGATCGTCGGCGAACAGGTACGCGCCATTCGTTTTTTTTGGTTTATCGAAACCACAATTAGCGGCGCGCCCGTCGTCATTGCGCGCTCGGGATGGAGCGGGCAGGGCGGCTTTGAACTCTACCTTCAGGACAGTCGTTTCGGTTCCACGCTATGGGACACCGTTTTTGACGCCGGACGCAAATTCAACATTCGGGCGGGTTGTCCAAACCTTATTGAGCGCCTTGAGTCGGGGCTGCTGTCGTATGGCAACGACATGACGCTAAACGAGAACCCCTTTGAATGTGGATTAGACGCGTTTTTTAAATTGGGCAAAGATGCGGAGTACCTCTGCCGCGACGCACTGGAACGCATTGCGCGAGATGGCCCTGCCAAGCGGCTGGTCAAGCTCAAAATTCACAGCGAAGGGCCGATCGCGATGCGAAGTACACTCGATGTTGTGTGTGGCGATGAGACGGTCGGCACAGTGACCAGTCAAGCGTATTCGCAAAAACACGGTTCCGTCTTGTCGCTCGCCTATATCGATTCAACCGTGCTAGCCACCGATCCGACCGTCGACGTGATTGGTGAACACGGCACGCGATTGTCGGCCACGATATGCAGTCCGAGCTGGGGATAGTTTCGCCTATTGCATTGCAGCGTGATCGGTTTGACGAAAATGCTTGCGAGCAACGAAAAGTGAGTGATAAAACGAAAAGGGGAATCGTTAAACAGAAGGAAATGAGTGAACAAGTGGCCGATGTTTCGTGTTGTCGATAACACGTGAATCGAGCCGAGCGCGAGGAGGTTGTTGAGATGAAAGAGGTCCAGCACAACAGGCTGACAACTCAAGTGCGTTGGTTAGATGGTTCGACAACGTCACTGCCCAATTTGTGGCTGCGTGACAACTGCGATTGCAGCGATTGTCGAATTGACCAAACCACGGAAAAGAAGTTTCTCTTATCGAGTGTTTCGGCGGATATCTGTCCAGAAGAGGTTGCCGTTACGGAAGATCTTTTAACGTTGACGTGGCCGGATGGTCATGTAACGCATTACGCAGCGGAGAAGATTCGCGCCTTGTCGACCGATGCATCGACACCCATAACGTATTGGGACAGTTCGTTTCGACCGACACGCACCGATTACCGTCGGTTTATCGAGGACGATGCATGCGCCGCCACGGCCATTCGTGCGTTTCTAGAATCAGGCGCGCTGGTGATTACCGATATGCCGTCGGTCAGTGGTACCGTCGAGTCGCTGCAACCGCGCTTAGGGCGTATTCGCGATATGCCCTTCGGAAGACTGCACGAAGTCATTGTCGATCCGACGGGTTACAATGTGGCTCACACGGCCTTGCCGCTGCCGCCGCACACCGACTTTGCCAGCGCCAACTGGCCGCCGTCTATTCAGGCGCTACACATGTTGATCAATGAATGTGAGGGCGGTGAGTCGGTGATTGTGGACGGGTGGGCTGTCGCCGAGGTGCTGCGCCGTGAACAACCGGACATGTTTAAAGCGCTCTGTCAGACGCCCGTGCCCTTTCGCATGTTCAGTGATGATGAGGAAACGTTTGCGGTCAATCCACTCATTAAATTGGATACCGAAGGCGCAATCCGCCATTTCCGCTACTCGAATCAATTAATGCAGCCAATGAATCCGCTGTCACCCGG
Source organism: Pseudomonadota bacterium (assembly GCA_039028935.1). Taxonomy (NCBI): domain Bacteria; kingdom Pseudomonadati; phylum Pseudomonadota; species Pseudomonadota bacterium. The sequence continues at coordinate 17,527 of JBCCHD010000042.1, forward strand.
AGTTGCGGAGTTTTATCAGGCCTACCACGAACTCACGCGACGTTTAACAAGCGATGCCTCCCGCGCAGTCTTTCGTCTAGAAAGTGGCGATTGCTTACTGGTGGCCGGACATCGCGTATTGCATGCGCGCGAAGGTTTTAACCCAAACGGGCGGCGTCACTTGCAAGATGCGTACTTCGAGCACGATTGCTGTCGCAATCACTTGACCGTCATTGAGCGCCGCAGCGGAGTTTAGGATGAGTAAGGTCGTTAATTTCACGGCGATGGAGCACGGCACACGCGAGGATTATGATCTCGTGTTTGCCCACGATGCGGAGAATGCCAGTCACCTAGCCGATCGAGTGATCGGCTGGCTCGAATCGATGGCCGGTGACTCGCCGTATCACATTAGCCGTCTGGATCATTCACTGCAGGCGGCGACGCGAGCCGAAGAGGATGGAGCGGACGACGAGACGATTATCTGTGCGTTGCTTCACGATATTGGAGACGTTGTGGGCCCCGCCAATCACTCCCAGATTGCCGCCGCAATGCTTCGACCGTACGTCAGCGAGAAGAACTATTGGATCGTTCTTCATCACGGATTGTTCCAGGGCTACTACTGGTTTCATCACTATGACAAAGATCGCAATGCTCGTGATCAGCTCAAAGATCATCCGTATTACGATGACTGTGTGCGGTTCTGTGCACGTTGGGATCAACCTTCGTTCGACCCGGACTATCCCACGCGCCCGCTGTCCCATTTTGAGTCACGAATCCGCGCCTTATTCGCTCGTGATCCGGGCGAGTTTGTCTGAATATCGCGACGCATACAGGCAGATTGTTATTGGTAAAAACCAACTAAAAATCATAGCTTAGGCGTTTTGCTGGCAACGCTTGTCGTTTTTGAGATAGGGTGTCTATCACGCCTCTATTACACTTTTGTTCGGTCCGGAAGGCGATCGCGACCGACATCGGAAATAGCCGTCACCCGCCACATTCTCAGGGGGCGCTCGGGCCGCCCGACAGGAACAACACTATGAAAACAGAGGCACGCGTAGTCGTCATCGGCGGAGGTGTGGTGGGGGTTAGCACCCTTTACCATCTGGCCAAGAAAGGATGGGGCGACGAGTCTGTCCTCATCGAGAAGGCGGAACTGACCTCGGGCTCCACTTGGCACGCGGCCGGTCTGCTGCCTCTGTTCAACATGAGCTATAGCGTTGGCCAGGTGCACAAATACTCGGTCAATCTTTACTCCTCGCTGGAAGAAGAAACGGGTCAGGCCGTGGGCATGAAATCGTGTGGCAACCTTCGCCTGGCCGCTTCCCAAGAGCGTATGGATGAGTACCGTCAATACGCGGCGACCGCGAAAACCATCGGAATCGATGTGCAATTCTTGAGCCCGGAGGAAATCAAAGAACTTTGGCCACTGTGTAATACCGACGGATTGGTGGGTGCCATATATCATCCGGAAGATGGCTACATTCAGCCAGCAGACCTCACTCAGGCGTTGGCCAAAGGGGCAAGGGCAAACGGGGCAACAATCTATCGGCAAACCATGGTAACGGCGATCAACCGTACCGACGATGAGCGTTGGGAGGTCGTCACCAATAAGGGCTCGATTCTGTGCGAGCATATTGTCTCTTGCACCGGTAACTACGCGCGACAAACCGGCGCGATGGTTGGTCTGGATATTCCGGTTATTCCCGTGGAACACCAATATATTGTGACCGAACCGCATCCGGATGTGATTGCACGCCATGACAAAGGCGAACCTGAGATGGCGGTGTTGCGCATGTCGGACGACAGCTGGTATCTGCGCGAAGAAAATAAGGGTTTCATTCTTGGCCCCTATGAGAAGGGCGCACCGGCTTGCTATGTGGATGGCCCCTCTGCGGATGCCGAATATGAACTGTTCGAAGGGGACCTGGAACGTCTCGAGCCGCACATCGAATCCTGCATGGAGCGTGTACCGGCGTTTGCCGAATGCGGGATTAAGAATGTCTATAACGGAGCCATTGCCTACACGCCGGACGGTAACCCCATTATCGGGCCAGCGTGGGATGTGCCCAATTTTTGGCTAAACGAAGGGCACAGCTTTGGCATCACCGCGGCGGGTGGTGCGGGCTGGCAGCTTGCTGAGTGGATCGTCGAAGGCGAACCCACGATCGACATGATGGGCGTCGATCCGCGACGCTTTGGTGACTATGCCACCAAGGCTTACCTGGTGACCAAAAACGAGGAAGCGTACGAAAACGTATTTGTTATTCACTATCCGGACGAGGAGCGTGAGGCGGGTAGGCCGCTTCGAACGGCGCCGTGCTACGACCGGCTTAAGTCGATGGGCGCAGTCTTTGGCCAAAAGTTTGGGTGGGAACGTGCCAACTGGTTTGCGGGCGAGGGCGAGGAGCAGGTCGATGACTGGTCTTTCCGCCGATCCAAATGGTTTAGCGCGATTGAACGAGAGGTGCACAACACCACCAATCATGTCGGCTTGCTTGATATGACGGCGTTTGCAAAGTGCCGCATCACGGGGTCCGGCGCTGAGGCCTTTTTGGACTATATGGTGGCAAACAAGCTCCCGCAAAAAGTGGGCGGTATCGGTCTTTGCCATGCACTCAATACACGCGGTGGCGTTCACTCGGAATTTACCATTCGACGAGAGTCGGACACATCTTTTTACTTAGTATCGGCCGGCGCGTTGCAACGACTGGATCACGACTATCTGAAAAAACGTATGCCCAACGATGGCACCGTGCACTTTCAAAATTTGACCGGTGCGATGGGCGTTTTGGTTTTGGCAGGGCCAAAGTCCCGCGAACTCATACAGCGTGTTTCGCGCACTGATTTTTCGAATGAGGCGTTCCGTTGGTTGACCTCGCAAGACATCAATGTGGGCATGGCGCCCTGTACCGCCATGCGCGTGAACTATGTGGGTGAGCTCGGCTGGGAATTACACCATCCAATCGAATATCAAAACCATGTGTTCGATGCGCTGTTTGCAGCCGGTGCCGATCTGGGACTGAAGCCATTCGGAATTCGCGCGATGGACAGCATGCGCATCGAAAAGTCATATCGCATGGTCGGGACTGAACTCTCCATTGAATACTCCGCGTACGAATCAGAAATGGGCCGATTTGTGCACCCTGATAAAGGCGATTTCCTTGGGCGCGATGCGCTCATGGCCTGGGAAAAGCGCGGTCGTAGTTACCAGCTTGTGACGCTTGAAGTGCATGACGTGGATGATGCTGATGCACTGGGCAACAATGCCCTGACGATTAATGGCGAGGTAGTGGGTCGCGCGACCGGCGGTGGGTTTGGATTCCGGGTCAATAAGTCGTTGGCGCTAGGCATGCTCAAACCCGAGTATACGGCGATTGGCACTCAACTAGAGATCGATATACTGGGCAAACAATATCGCGCGACCGTAATCGCCGAGAGCCCGTTCGATCCAAAAAATGAACGTCTACGTGACGTAAATGGCGCGAATGGCTAGCGCCACAGGCGCCTGTTTGTGCGGAGCCGTGACGTTTGTCGTCAATGGTCCGTTGCGCGATGTCATTTACTGCCACTGCAAGCAGTGCCGGCGAACGAGCGGTCATTTTGTGGCCGCGTCGGCCTGCGCCAAAGCGGACTTACAGCTTGTCCGTGATGAGCATTTGCAGTGGTTTGACTCGTCTGACGAAGCGCGGCGAGGATTTTGTGGGCGGTGTGGCTCAAGCTTATTTTGGGAGCCGACATTCAAAGACACCATGAGTATTATGGCGGGTGCATTGGACGATTCGTCCGCGGTGCGCGCGTCTCACCATATCTTTGTGACGGATGCGGGTGCGTACTACTCGCTCGACGATGGTCTTCCTCAATGGGAACATTATGAAAAACCCGAGCACGCTAACGGTGAATGAAGCCAGACATGAAAAAATATAACGCCTTTGCTCTGTTAAAAAACGCGCTAAGCGGCAATGTGAACTGGCAGGAGAACTGGCGGGATGCCGCGCCGAAAAAATCGTACGATGCGGTGATTGTCGGTGGCGGTGGTCACGGTCTTGCGACGGCCTACTACTTGGCCAAAGAACATGGCATGCGCAATATTGCCGTGCTCGAGAAGGGCTGGATCGGTGGTGGAAACACGGGTCGCAACACGACGATTGTGCGGTCCAATTATCTATGGACGGAGGCTGCCAACTTCTATGAGAAATCCCTGCAGTTGTGGGAAGGCCTTAGCCACGATATCAACTATAACGTGATGTTCAGTGCGCGTGGTGTGTGGAGCCTCGGTCATTCGCTGCAGGATATGCGCGATATTCAACGACGTGTGGCCGCCAATCGTCTCAACGGAGTTGATGCGGAGGTAATGACACCAGAGCAAATCAAAGCGGCCATACCGTATATCAACACGTCGCCCAACACACGATACCCTATTTTGGGTGCCTCATTGCAGCGCCGGGCGGGGGTCGCTCGTCATGATGCGGTGGCATGGGGGTTTGCGCGGGCGGCGAATGCGCTAGGGGTCGACATTATTCAGCAGTGCGAAGTGACCGGTATTCGTCGCGACGGCGAACAGGTGACCGGTGTTGACACAAGCCGCGGTCAAATCGCGACCAGTAAAGTCGGCGTTGTGGTTGCTGGGCATTCAGGCGTACTCGCGGAGATGGCGGGATTGCGCCTGCCGATTGAGAGTCATCCACTTCAAGCCTATGTCTCAGAGCCAGTGAAACCGATGCTGGATACGGTGGTGATGTCGAATGCCGTGCACGGTTACGTCAGTCAATCCGACAAAGGTGAATTGGTCATCGGGGCGGGTATCGACAGCTACAACGGTTATGGCCAACGCGGCAGTTTCGATGTGATTGAGCATGCGATGCAGGCCATTATTGAGTTGTTTCCAATGTTTAGCCGTATGCGCATGCTCAGACAATGGGGCGGTATCGTTGACGTGTGCCCCGATGCCTGCCCGATCGTGAGCAAAACGCCCGTGAAGGGCTTGTATTTCAACTGCGGGTGGGGAACCGGCGGGTTTAAGGCCACGCCGGGTTCTGGCTGGGCGTTCGCCTACACGCTGGCGCATGATCGGCCGCATGCAGTCAACGCACCGTTTTCACTTGAGCGTTTTACGACCGGTGCGCTCATCGACGAACACGGCGCCGCGGGCGTTGCGCACTAGGAGTTTGGCATGCTGTTAATAACCTGTCCGTATTGCGGCCCGCGCGATCAATCCGAATTCAGTTACGCCGGTGAAGCTGGGTTGTCGTTGCCAAAATACCCCGATTCGTTATCGGACGAGGAATGGGCCGACTACCTTTTTTATCGCAAAAATCCAAAAGGCCAGCACGATGAGCTTTGGGTGCACAGCGCCGGGTGTCGCCGCTATTTCAAAGCGCGACGTGACACGGTTACGTATCTTTTTTCGGGCACATGCAAAATGCACGAGTCGCTCGACGCCGACTAAGAGTCGGCTTTAATCGCGGATGTCTGACTGCCATGACTGACAAACAACCTTATCGTTTAGCCGAGGGCGGTCACATTGATCGCACGCGACCCCTTGCGTTTCGTTACAACGGTAAGTCGCTCGTCGGTTTTGACGGCGACTCGCTGGCGTCAGCGCTGCTTGCAAATGGCGTCGACATTGTTGGGCGCAGCTTTAAGTATCATCGCCCACGAGGCATTGTCGGCAGTGGCGCAGAAGAGCCCAATGCGCTGATGCAAATCGGAATGGGCGCTCGGACCGAGCCCAACGTCAGGGCAACGCAAGCGCTGCTCTATGAGGGTCTCGAAGCCCGCGTTATTAAAGGTTGGCCCAGTGTCGAGCACGATGTTCAGGAAGTGCTTGGGGTTGCCAAGAATGTGTTTGCCGCAGGGTTTTACTACAAGACCTTTATGGGGCCGACCCAGCGAGCTTGGCAGTGGTTTGAACACCCCATCCGCAAAATGGCCGGAATGGGCGAATCGCCGGCTGAGCCCGATGCGGATACGTATACCCATCGACATGCGCATTGTGACGTGTTGGTGGCCGGGGCAGGTCCGGCAGGACTCTGCGCGGCACTCACAGCGGCTCGTGCCGGACTGCGTGTCGTGATTGCAGATGAGAGCCCGCGTTTCGGCGGTCGACTTCTCGACGGCCAGGAGCGCGTCGACAGTAAGCCCGGCCACAAGTGGGCACACGCTGTGCAACGCGAACTCGAATCGATCGAGAGCGTTCGTGTGTTAACCAATAGTACGGTCATTGCCTATCACGACCATAATTTTTTGACGATTTCGGAGCAGTGTCTACGGCAAGGCGAAGCCAGTTCCGCCGCCAATCCTCGTCAGCGCTTGTGGAAGGTGCGAGCGAAACAAGTGGTGTTAGCACAGGGTGCTTTCGAGCGGCCGCTGGTGTTTTGCAATAACGATCGGCCTGGCGTGATGCAAGCCTCCGCCGTGTCCACCTACATTAATCGCTATGGGGTGGCCCCGGGTCGGCGCGCCGTGGTGTTTACCAACAATGACTCGGCGTACACAACGGCGCTCGATCTGCATCGGGCGGGTGTCGTTGTTGCCGCGGTTATCGACAGCCGCGCAGCGGCGGGCGCTGTGGCCAAATCCGTGATCGATGCGGGCATTGCCGTGCATGCGAATTCAGTGATATTTGATGTCAAAGGGCGCAAGCGCGTTGCCGGCGCAAAAATCGACACGCTAACAAACGGCGGCCGCGGACTCGCGGGCGATAGTGCGCTGATTGACTGTGATCTCATCGCGATGTCTGGAGGCTGGTCGCCGGCGGTTCACTTGCACTCGCATTCGGGCGGTAAAAACCAATGGGATGATCAGAAGTTGTGCTTTGTGCCGGGCGTGAGCCCGCAGGCGTGTGTCTCGGCAGGATCGGGTAACGGGAAGTTTGAATTGGCGGAGGTTATCGAGGATGGCTTACGCGCGGGCCGAGAAGTGTGTGCGACGCTTCAAGCCGATGTCACGCACTTTGGCGTGTCGACGGAAGCGACGGATGGCCCGTCGCCGATTGAGGCGTTATGGCGAGTGCCAAGCCCGTATCATCCCGACAAAGGACCAAAACAGTTTCTCGATTATCAAAACGACGTAGGCGTATCAGACGTACGGCTCGCCGTGCGTGAGGGTTTTCGAAATGTCGAGCATGTGAAGCGTTACACCGCACTTGGATTTGGTACGGATCAAGGCAAGCTCGGCAACATCAACGGCATGGCCGTCTTGGCGGAACTGCTTGGCGAGGACATCCCTTCGGTCGGCACCACCACATTCCGGCCGAATTACACACCCACGGCGTTTGGCACAATCGCAGGCCCGGACGTGCGCGATCTGTACGATCCCATTCGCAAAACCGCGCTCCACGAATGGCACGAACAGGCGGGTGCCAAGTTTGAAGTGGTGGGGCAATGGCATCGCCCTTGGTATTTTCCAAAAAACGGTGAGGATTTGCATGCGGCGGTCAATCGAGAGTGTGTCAGCACACGCGAATCGCTTGGCATCATGGATGCCTCGACGCTTGGCAAAATTGAGGTCTACGGTGCGGACGCCAAAGCGTTTCTCGACATCATGTATACCCACGATATCGGTAAGATCGAAGTGGGCCGCTGCGCGTACGGCATCATGTTGGGTGAAGATGGCATGGTAAAGGACGACGGCGTGATGGCACGCGTCGCCGAGAATCACTATTACCTAACGACCACAACGGGCGGAGCCGCAGCCATTTACGCGTGGCTTGAATTTTGGCTGCAAACCGAGTTTCCCCATTTCGATGTGTATTTGACATCCAGCACCGATCACAATTCAACGATTGCGGTGGTGGGACCAAATTCGCGTAAGTTGCTCCAGAAACTCACGAGCGATCTCGACTTTAGTAAAGAGGCGTTTCCGTTTATGTCGGTGAAGAGCGGCACGCTCGCCGATATACCGGTGCAAGTGTTTCGCATCAGCTTCAGCGGTGAGCTCGCTTTTGAAATCAATTTGCACAGCGATTTCGCCATGTGCATGTGGAAAACGCTGATGTCGGCGGGGGAAGAATTCAACATTACCCCGTATGGAACGGAAACACTTCACGTGCTCCGGGCAGAGAAGGGCTTTGTCATCATTGGTCAAGATACCGACGGTTCGGTGACGCCACAGGATCTGGGCATGCACTGGTTGTTATCGAAAAACAAAGACTATGTGGGCAAGCGATCCTTATCGCGCCCGGACTGTGTACGGACTGACCGCAAACAACTTGTTGGGCTTCTATCGATGGACGGCAAGTCGGTGGTTGAAGAGGGCGCGCAGTTGGTAGAAGATCCCGAAGCGGACTTTCCAGTGCCGCTGGTCGGGCATGTGTCATCGAGTTACTACAGTGCATGCCTTGGACATCCCATCGCGATGGCCTTGTTGATGGGCGGTCGTAAGCGTATAGGTGAAGTTCTGTATGCCGTTTCACCGAGTGGCGAGCGCGTTAAAGTCAGCGTGTGCAAACCCGTGTTTGTGGACCCCAAAGGAGACAAACAGCGTGTCTGATTCGGTTTTCAAAGAGCATCCGTTGACTCAATTCATGCGCAAGCAAGTCGCGGTAGCCGACGCGGGAGTGCACATTACGCTGGAACCGTTTCTTCAGCATTTCAATTTGCGCGGTGATCCGGCAGGCGATTTTGGTCGCATCGTTCAAAAGGCCACCGGACAATCGTTACCGGAAGTCGGTCGGGTGAGCCGGGGCGCGCATTCGGTGTACTGGTTGGGGCCGGATGAGTTTTTGCTTGTGTCCGACTCAAACGTCGCCGACTCGCTCGTCGCTGGACTGGCCTCGACGCATCACGGTTGCACGAATTTAGGTGGCGGTCAGATGCGTATGACAGTGAGCGGTCCTCACGCTCGCGATTTTTTGTCTAAGGCCTCAACACTGGATTTTGATGCGGGGTCGTTTCGCGTTGATGATTGCGCGCAATCGACGTTTGCCAAAGCAGGCGCACTCTTTGCTTTACGCGATGATACGCCTTTATTCGAGCTTGTCGTTCGACGTAGCTTTTTAGATTATGCGGCACAATGGATGGCCCATGCGGGGCAGGAATTTGGCATCGTTTTCCGCGATCCGGCATAGCGGTCGATCGTCGTACCGACTGTCGGTCGATACGGAACTCACATTGACTTGATTTCGATCGGCGTGTCGACGGTGTGGCCGACCTTTTTTGTTCTGTCCGTCGCGTTTTCCTTGATCGAGTCTGGCCTGGGTGGCGATGCGACGCATTCTCATTCACTTATTATGTCGGATTTAGTCCAGTCCCCAGCCGACCTTTTTGGTGTCGGCTAGAAACAAGCTTATTTTCAGGCCTTTGGCGCGAATCGCCAGATTACGACATGCACCATAATGCAGCGGATTGAAAACGCTTGTCACCACAGCGTGAATTCCCATATTATCCAGCGGCATACAACGCATCGTAAACAATTCGGGGAACGTGCCCATGTCTACATCCGACAACGCCACTGTGACCAAGAAATTCGGTTTCGTCTTGCTACACGACTTTACGCTGGTGTCTTTGTCGTCGGCGGTGTCGCCTCTGCGCATGGCCAACCGTCTGACCGGCTCGACGCTTTATGAGTGGAGCATGATCTCCGATCAGGACGAAGTACGCTCCTGTAGCGATGGCATTGAGATCATTTGCAATGACACGCTCATGAGCGCAGCCAACAAGTATTACGACGTGATTATTGTGTGCGGCGGAGTCAATGTTGAGAAAAACACTCACCCGTCGCTGCTAAAGTGGCTTCGTACCATGCATCAACGAGGCATTGCCCTTGGGGCCATTTGTACGGGCAGTTATGCCTTGGCAAAGGCCGGCTTGCTAGACGGGCATAAGTGCTCCGTTCACTGGGAAAATGTGGGGCAGCTTCGTGAGACTTTCCCTCGTGTTCAAGTGAGCGATCGGGTCTTTACGCTTGATCGAGGACGGTTCACTTCAACGGGTGGAACCGCGCCGTTCGACATGTTTCTTCGGTTCATTTCTGCCGGCCATGGTGAGAAGCTCAGTGCGGAGATCGCGGACCAAATGATCGCTGATCGTATCCGGCGCGAGAACGACAAGCAGCGTATTCCTTTGAGACATTTACTGGGCAATCAGTCCGATAAACTGATCTCGACGGTTGAGCTTATGGAGGCCAATATTCGCGAGCCTATCGCGCAGAAGGATCTGGCTCAATTTGTCGGATTGTCAGAGCGTCAATTACAGCGACTCTTTCGAAAGCACCTGCTGTGTCCGCCATCTCGATATTACCTGCAGCTTCGTCTCGCCCGCTCGCGTGAGCTCCTCCAGCAAACGTCACAGAGCATTTTGGAAATTTCTTCAGTCTGTGGGTTTATATCACCCTCGCACTTTTCAAAAAGCTACAAAGAACACTACGGCTATTCGCCGAGTCAAGAACGGCAGCGCGCGCAGGTACAAGACTCACTCGCCAGTTAAACGGGGTTCTAAGCGACCGTCTGCGTAAGATCGGGCATAGCGAGCCATGCCCAGCATCGGTCCTATCGCGCGACTGCGTTCAACGGTTGGTACCACAAAAAAACGGCCGCGCAAGGCGGCCGTTACATGTCAATGGTGGTTCGCGTCGGCCTAGAACAGTCCTTCGATCTGCTTGTTCGCATCCACGCGAATCGCATCGGCTGCCGGCACACGGGGTAAGCCGGGCATTGTCATTATGGCGCCACATACGACGACGATAAACTCGGCTCCCGCAGACAAACGCGCTTCGCGAATCGGAACGACATGACCGGACGGCGCGCCCATGAGCGACGGGTCCGTCGAGAAGCTGTATTGCGTTTTAGCCATACAAATAGGGTATTGACCAAAGCCTTGCTCTTCGTATTGCTTGAATTGATCACGCACTTTTTGATCGGCAGTGATGTCGTCGGCACCATAAATCGTCGTGGCAATGTGGCGAACTTTGTCCCAGAGTTTCATGTCGTCCGAGTAGAGCGGGGCAAACTCGCTCGTCGTGTTTTCCAACAGTTCGACGACGGCCTCGGCGAGTTTCGCCGCTCCTTTGCCACCGTGCTCCCAGTGTGACGATACGGTGCACTTAACCCCAAGTTTGGCACAAAAGTCGCTAATCGCTTTGTGCTCTGCATCGGTGTCCGTAATGTAATGATTGATCGCAACGGTGACCGGCACGCCAAACTTCTTGAGGTTTTCAATGTGGCGACCGAGGTTTTCGCAGCCCTTCACAATCGCGTCAACATTTTCGCCGACCAGGTCTGATTTGGCGACTCCGCCATGCATTTTCAGTGCCTTTGTCGTGGCCACGAGCACGGTCGCATCCGGTTTGAGTCCTGCTTTACGACACTTAATATCAAAGAACTTCTCGGCACCCAGGTCGGCACCAAATCCTGCTTCTGTAATGACATAGTCGGC
>JBCCHD010000043.1 GCA_039028935.1 Pseudomonadota bacterium
CGTAGCCACCCCCATTAGTGGTGCAGTTCTAAATTAGGATTTTCTAGCTTACGTTGTTGCCTACGGAACATCGCAGGCGGTATGTCACCCAAGCTTTCATGGGGCCGTTCTTCGTTGTATTCATGCATCCATCGGCGTGTTATCTGCCTGACCTGTGCCAGCGACTCGAACACGTAAGCGTTCAAGACTTCGTGCCGATAGGTTTTGTTGAAGCGCTCAATGAACGCGTTCTGATTCGGTTTGCCAGGCTGGATGTATCGAAGCTCCACACGGTTCTCCTGACACCAGTCCTGGAATATTTGGGCGGTATACTCGGGGCCGTTGTCCACGCGGATTGCTTTGGGCTTGCCTCGATACTCCACCAACTGATCCAGCGTTCTGACAACACGACCGCATGGGATCGAGGTATCAATGACGATATGGAGAACCTCCCGCACACCTTCGTCGATGACATTCAGCGTTCGGAAGCGACATGATCCTCGATAGAGCGAGTCGCTCATGAAGTCCAAAGACCATTCGACGTTGGCTTGCGCCTCGATTTCCATCGGCTGCTGAACGCGGCTCGGCAAACGCCGCTTCTTACGCCGCGGTAGATTCAAGCTCAGAGCTCGATACACGCGGTAGGTACGTTTATGGTTCCACTCGTGGCCATCCAGTCTCAGCCTCGTATGGATCTTCCAGAAGCCCCAGCGAGGGTGCTTAGCTACTTTGGTATTGATGGCCTCGATCACCTCGCGATCCCTGGCTTCCCAGTCGACGGTCTGCCGATACCAGATGCTGCGCGATAGACCGAGCGCTCTACTAGCCTTCGACTTTGACATGCGATGTTCGGCCACCAGATAACTGGCTGCTTCTCGTTTATCTAGTGGCATCAGAGCTTTTTTTCGATCAGATCCTTGAGCGCATGATTCTCTAGCGCCAGGTCGGCGTACATGCGCTTCAGCTTCGACAGCTCTTGCTCTGTCTCTCGAAGTCGTCTTAGCTCAGACGCTTGCATGCCTCCGTATTTCGACTTCCAGTTGTAGTAGGTGGCTGAGCTGATGCCGTGCCGTCGACAGACATCGCTCGTTTTGGCGCCAGCTTCCACTTCCTTCAGGATGGACACAATCTGTGTTTCGCTGAATCGGCTCTTCTTCATCGGTATCTCCTTGCAGTATCATTCTGCCAGAAAATTCCAATTTTGGTTTGCTCCCTATTTGGGGGTGGCTACGAGTGCACTAGTTGAGTACCAATGGTATTGGGTAATAAACTATTCCAATTGGTTGACTGAAAGGACGGTACCTGGACTCTTGTTTGTGAGGTAGCAGGCAGCTGTTAAAATCAAAAGGATCCGATCTAATTGTGTAAATACCAATTTTCGCAGAAACTGATTGTGACTCTAGCTGTAGCCAGAACTTGACTGGCTCGAACTCCTTCATCATACACCGCTGTATTTCAGTAGCTAAGTCTTTTGCGTCATCTATGCGCTCACCATAAGAAGCTCAAAATACGCCGTTGCGTTTGCGGAATCGAGTGACAAAAAGTATATCGAAGGTCACTAGCTAGACACATTCCGGATCAAGAAACGCACCCATCATCGTCTCGAAAAAATCGGATCTAGACCTGTGTCGTCGGCCGAGGAACTCACAATAAGACTCCATGAGTTGAATCGCGAACGGCGCGTTGGTCTGGTGGTAGAATTGAGTGGAGACTTCAACTTTAGGGCGTCCGTTGCGATAGCGCCAGTCCGATCGTCGCCTAGTCGAACCTGTTTGGTCATCGAGCTGTTATGAATCGTAAATTGTTAGTCTTAATGATATTGCTCACTGTCTATTCGAGATACGTATGGGCAGAGAGTACCGAATCTCGACCAGATGTATTGCGCCAGGCGATTAGGGAAGACGCTTATATTCAGGCCATTATGGGTGCATTGAAGGAGAAGCATTTCAAATGCCCGATTTTTGATTCCATTACGGCGACGGCCGGCGTAACAATCATGAAGGAAGTAGAACCGTACGTGTACAGTCCCAGGAGCGGTGAATTTAGCTTGCAGCCCGGACGACTGCAGATTCATTTGAATTGCGTGAACAACATTGCCGTTACTGTGGATGCGTTGTACGACGAACGAGTCGGCTACACGCCATTGGTTAACAGTGTGAGAAAGCTCTCGTTTGAGTATGGCGGCTACGGCATTATTTTCAGATGGCTAAAGCCAACTGGCGGTACCTCCGAAGAAGCAATATTGAACGATCCATTGCTGACACACATCTATCCGATGTTAAGCAATCATTTTTCCGCCTGTAGCAAGCCATCTGTTGAATGGCAGGAGCACGATGGATCCTTGGAATACGTGATGGACTATGAAAAAAACAAACACGAGTACAAGAGTTTTGTTCTCGGTTTTAGGTGTCAGACGTCGGGCGGTGTTCGATCACACCGCGCGAGCGGTCGATACTTCCCGCAGACCGGAAACGTAATTTGGATCGAACTCACGGCATACACGTTAGCTATTGATTAGAAAACCGATGCTCTGCCAATCCAAAGTAGCGTGACGTCGAGATGGTGTATGACGTGGCCTATTGGTCGAGCCGTCCAAGTACGAGCAGCGGCTGTTCGAAATTGATCGTCTTAAGCGAGTCGCTAGACAACAATAGACGCGCCTAACAGACCGGCAACTCCGTTCGCTCGACTGTTATGTATTGGTTGCCGTCGCTTAAACTCGAACGAGCGATACGTCGCATGACGCGGTGTTGGCAACACCGGTCGCAGTCGAGCCAATCAGTGCGCGCACGCCTGACTTGGAGTGGGTGCCCAGAATAATGAGATCCGCTTTCTTTCGATGGGCGATGTTGCAGATCACCGCGTAGGGTTTGCCCACCTTCAATACGCGATTTTTTTTCGGAATGTCGAACTTGGAAACAAAGGCATGAAACTCCGGAATCGCTTCCTCTTTGAGTTCGCGCTCGTAGTCTTTGGGTAGAAACGAGTACGGCAAGACGTTGACAACGATAAGAGTGCTGTCGAACAGCTGCGCGAGCTGCTTCGCTTTGGTCAGTACCTTTCGGCCCTCTTTACCGATTTCAATTGCACACACAATAGTCTTGTACATGGTGTCTCCTTTTTCGACAAGTTATTGCTCTGTCGTCGACTAATGATAGCAGGCTTGCACCTAATCTGCTTGGATCGAGTATGAACTCACGATCATTTAATTGGCCCCATACTGGTATCTTCGATCCGTTAATTATTGAGTGAGCGGGTAGTTGGATGACGACACTAACCGCTCATGAAGACTCCGGTTATCTTGGGCACAGTGCCTCTCGTTGACGTAAACTTATTCGAAGAATAATGTCTGGTGATACCTCTACTGTGCGGGGCGGAGTAACTACTCTGCTGCCAGAGCCATAGAGCCCGGTTGTAATGGAGCGGCGAGCAATGAACGACGAACAAAATCCCTATCGGGCGCCGCAGAGTGCCGTCGACGATCGCGCTGATGGACAGGGCACCGGGCCCATTACCGATATTGTTCAGTATCGAAAAGCGATGATCCCGCTATGGATCAAAGTATTTGGGTGGCTATTTCTCGTGTTCGGGGCGCTGATGCCGGTGCTGTTCATTGTCTCGTTGATAACCGGCAGTCCCGTAACGCTCAATATATTCGGATTCGTGTATCACGGACCACCATTAGCCCTACCCGCGATGCTACTTTGCCTTGTTTTCGCCGCGTTGAGTGTGGCGGCATTCGGACTGTTGTTTGCCAAAGACTGGGGCGTCAAAGTTTGCTTGGTTGTCGGCTACCTGTGTCTGGCAATGGCATTGACCAGCACGGTTGTTAGCGTGCTAAACGGCGTATTCTTCTTACGCCTCGAGATCCTCTTTTTAGTACCGTATCTGTGGAAACTGCACAAGATGTCGGCGAAATGGCATGCTTAAGATATTGGAGCGTAAAGAGCGGTGTGTCTGTGTTGTTACGCCGCTCGGTACTCTCGGGCGGTAGCCACAGAGACTTTGACACGCACGATGCACGGCAGATTCATCGCATGAACGATTCGACGTATCAAGATATCTATCCCACCCCGCCGCTTGTCAATAGCGCTAGCGAGTCTCGCCCATTGGCCAAGGATTTGCTGACGCTTGAGTATTTTGAAGCCGAGCCCGATGCCATGCCCACCCGGGTGTTTAGCCAGCATCATCTTTTACTCAACTTAAAAAAGGAACCGCATCGAGTCGAAAATTGGCGTGATGGCGAGCATCGAGATTTTCTTTTTCATCAAAACGAAATCATCGTCACACCTGCCGGCGTCGAGAGCGGTTGGCGATGGCACGCTGTCTCAAGTGTGATTGTGGTGACGCTCGATCCCAAGAAGTTTGAGCAGTTTGCTCAATCAGAAGTCGGCCTGTTGCTGGCCGATACTCAGCTTAGAGATCTCCCTTTGTTTGAGGACGCGGATATTTGCCAAGCGGGCATAGCGCTAAAGGATGCGTTGGCAAGCCGTGAACCAGGATCGGATCTGATGTTTGAGAGTTTGGCGCGTGTGTTTTTGGTCAAACTGATCCAGCGCTATGGTTTACAAGAGGATGCGTATCGTTTTTCCAAACGCTTTACCGCTGATCATTATCGGCGAGTGCTTCAATTTGTCGCCAGTCGCTATGGCCAATCGATGACGGTCGAAGAGTTAGCGGGTGTGGCGGGCCTGAGTACGTCGCACTTTTCGCATTTGTTTAAGCAAACGATCGGTTCAAGTCCGATGCAGTTTGTGATGCGCTATCGAGTTGAACAAGCCAAGAAGCGTTTATCGAGTCATGAGCTGCCACTTATCGATATTGCTATGGCCTGCGGGTTTTCTGATCAGTCTCATTTTTCACGACAATTTAAACAGGTTGAAGGTGTTTCCCCTTCCCGTTATCGCGCGCAGCTTCATCGTTAGGACATGCGAAGAACACGCGCCATCTGTTCATCCGGCTGAAAGGTGAGCACCGGAGAAACACGCACACACGGCGATTAGAAGAACACTCTCCTTCCATGCGCTGGAGCATGAGGTGGTTCGCGACACGGCAACCACAATCAGCGACTAGACACGAGACCCAATCCGCGGTGGACGAATTGCGGTTGAAGACTTGGCTTCGGTCCTACCCGAACCGATGCGTGTGAAGGTCGAGTGTGTCGGGTCTTAACGGATGCACGAGGGTCGACCGCCAGTTGATCGCCGCGTGCCTGTCCATCACACGAGTGATCGGTGCCCGCTCCATGCCTGATTCCATAGGGTAAAAAGTAAATTATTTCAATGGACTAACGAAAGACATCGAATTATCCAAAAAATTCGCAGAACGGTACAAGGCACGAACAACCCGGCGGTTTATTCTGAGCGCAATGGATAAACACGGAGGGAAGCGACATGAAATTCGGGTGGGTGATAACCGTACTTACCGTCACGCTCTCAGCGCACTTAACGGAGGCCGCAATGAAAACGTCAGTGACATTTAATAGCGCCGGACAAACGCTCGCCGGTGACCTGTACTTGCCGGATGGCTATGTCGACGGGACACAGCTGCCTGGCGTGGTGGTAACGGGCGCGTGGACAACCGTAAAAGAACAGATGGCGGGCACCTACGCGGCGCAACTGGCAGATCGTGGCTTTGCCGCGCTGGCGTTTGATTTTCGGGGTTGGGGTGCCTCACCCGATGACGTGCCCTATTTGGAAAACCCCACACGTAAAACCCAAGACATTGAGGCCGCGGTCGAGTATCTGGCTTCGCGACCGGAAGTGCTTGTGGATCGCATTGGCGGCTTAGGGGTCTGTGCATCATCCGGCTATATGAGCGACGCGGCACTCAACAGCAAATGGATTAAGAGCGTGGCGCTCGTGGCGCCTTGGTTGCACGATAAAACGATCGTGAACGACGTTTACGGCGGTGAAAGCGGCGTGGCGGCGTTGATCGCGGCCGGGCGAGACGCCGAGCGTGCCCCGAATCCCGTCATTCTTGAAGCGGCCAGTCTAACCAATGAACAGGCGGTCATGTATCAGGCGCCCTATTACACCGATCCGTCGACAGGCCTGGTTCCCGAATACGATAACCAGTTCAACGCCGCTTCGTGGGAAGGCTGGTTGACCTACGACGCCATGGTGACGGCCAAATTGACGAGTCAACCTACGCTGTTAGTGCACTCGGAGGCCGCAGCTATTCCACAGGGCGCGAGACAATACGCTGAGCTGCTGGGTGACAAAGCGACGACCCGTTGGCTCGACAACGTCACGCAGTTTGATTTTTATTCTGAGCCGGAAGCGGTGCAGACGGCATCGGACGCTGTGGCTGCACATTTTACGAAAACGTTGACTCAGTCGGGTGAGAAATGAGTCGTGGTCTTCGAGGCGTTTTGATTGTGATGGCCAGCACGATGATGGCTCAAGGAGTTGCCGCCAGCACGATCGATAAACTAGCCATAACAACGATTGTTGAAAGTGTCGCGGTGCTTGCGGACCAATCTAATTTCGAGTCACTTGAGCGCTTGTTTGCCGATCCGCTGACCGTAGATTACTCGTCCCTAACCGGCAACGAGGCCACGGTCAAAAGTGCTCAGGCTCTGATGACGGAGTGGGCCGCTATGTTACCGGGCTTTGATCGCACGCGGCATTCCGTGTCGAACATACGCGTCAACATAGAACAAAGTACTGCCCTCGCTACGGCAGACGTCGTTGCTGAACACTATATCGACGACCTGTTTTGGCGTGTTGAGGGTGAATATCGATACGAGCTAATAAAAGAGGGTGATACCTGGTCGATTAATGCGATGACGTTTATCGTGCGCGATGAAGACGGCACGCGTGAGGTATTTGGGCCGGCGGGTGAAAACGCTCAGCGACATCCGCCCAGCTATATTGTGCGACAGCAAACAAAGCGCGTCGTTCGCACTTTCTTACACGCGCTCGAAGGAAAGGACATGGTGACGTTCAACGCCCTATGGGCCGAGGATGCGGTTCAACACATGCCGTATTCACCGGCGGGGCACCCCAAGCGCGTGACGGGTAAGCCAGCACTGGTTGAACTATACAAACAGTGGCCGGCGACCAGCGGAGATGCGAAATTCACCCGTGCGCTGGTGATTCACTCGATGCAAGATCCACAGCTAGTTTTCGCGGAGTTCAACGGTGAGGTAGAGATTATCCCCACGGGTCGTCTCTATCAGCAAACCTATGGCGGTTTGTTTCATGTTGTCGACGGTAAGATCCAGCTCTTTCGCGAATATTACGACCCCGCTCCGTTCGCTTGGGCGTTTGGTTTATAGGTGGTGTCCATCGGCTCGCTTCTCGCACGATTTGAAAAGTCGTTCAGCGAATGCGAAACGGACAAACGATTTGCCGACAGCCCAACGCGGCATTTGACGTCCTTGCCAAGCAGCTTGCCATCCTTCGCCTAACAGTGATCGTTGATGTTGAGCAGCGGCGGGGTTAGGCATTCATCGTTACGTTCTACTGTGGCGATTCGTTGGTCTCCATCGCAGATCCCGACGACATGGCTTGGTGCATCGTCATCACTTGAGAGTGATTCGGGAACAATGACCTTTGGTCACACCGCACTAATACCGTCACTTACTGCCTGTTGAAGGGCTAAGAGCTTGATTAATAAATGTGGCCGCACGCTGCCCTAGCATGAGGACTTGGCGTCACCGTTAATGGACTATTGACTCGTTATCGTTAAATGCAAAGCCCTCAATTCCTAAGATTTTGCGTAACCCGAGCGGTTGGCTTATCTTATGTTAGGTAAAGGGTACATACATTAATTATAAGGAATAGGGATATGATCAGGAATATGCGTCTGTTCTGTACGCTGTCGCCGCTATTTGTGCTACTGAGCCTCACCGCCAGTGCCGGTGACATCACCGAGTTAAAGGACAACGACGGCATGGTCGTCGCGGAGCGAATGGCCGACGGCGAGGTGCGTTATTTGTCGACGCCACGACTGCCCGCTCAATACCCGCCGGCGTTTGTGACACCCCCTCTTCCAAAAGACGCGCATCCCGATTCTTATATCTTCCGTTTCTACAACGATCTGGACAGAAACGGCCGAATTCAGCCAGACGGTACGGTCGTGCCTATCGATCGTAATAAACCGGTCAAAAAGACGGCGTCGCCCGACGTTCGTAATGCGTCGACCATCGACACGGCATTGTTGTCGAATTACGACGGTCAGTATGCGCCGTATTTACCGCTGATATTCCAGGGACAACCTGATCAATATCTTCTGAGCAATGGCCTACAATTTAACTCGGGCAGTGGCTCAATATTCAGAGGGCGCGTGCAGCTGGCGAATATTTCTGAGCAAAATGGCGTGATCACGTATGTCTTTGATCAATTCGCCAATGAAGAATTTTTTGATGTCACCGATTTTGGAACCGGTGGTAACGGCACCGCGTTTGAGCTGGCACTCGACTCGGAGATGACGCTGGTTGCAGAACTCGGATCGTCGACCGGACAGCTAAGCGGCGACTTACTCATCCTCAACGTCGATCCCGGCAACGTCAGCGCAACGGATTACCGCCCGCTTAGTAGTATCGTGGGCGCCACGGTGCCGTTTACCGCAACACTGACAAACAATACTGGTTCATGGCAGGTGGATTCTTTTGATGCGCTTATCGATTACACCTCGTCAAACGGCGTGATCGATTTTGCGAATCCCACCACCAGTCCAGCGCTGGTTGAATTACGCATTGCTGGGCCTTCTCAGTTGCCGCCCGCTATCTCCACCGCGTATCAGGCCCTGGCGGTGTTTGCGAATGGCGAGGAACTCAACGTCAATGACAGCACCGTGTGGACAACGCCCGACGGGGCACTGTTTGATCTATCTCCTGACGGCGTTGCGACAACCCAGGAAGCACCGCCCACCGATACTATTGTCACGATTAACGCACAGTTTGAGAACGTCCAGACGAGCGTTGAGGTTAATCTGATCGGAAACGACACACTGGCGCAAGGCATCGATGGGTGGGGAACCTATCAACGTGGTCCTGACCACACGGGTTGGACGGATATCTCCACCGAGTCAGACCTGTTTAATGTTCTGTGGAGCGTGCCGCTCGATATTAATTCTTCCTATCACCAGCCAGTTGCTGACGACGAACGCGTCATACTCACTCTGTCCGGTTCGTTTTTCAGCAACTCAGACCTCGATCGATTGTATGCTTACGATCCGCTAGACGGTTCGTTGCTGTGGTCAAAGAGTTTTCCAAACGCTCGGCAGCTCAATGGGCCAGCGCTCGCTTACGGCAACATCGTTTTGATCGACGAAGCCCTATCCGGGGCGGATCAGTTGCGGCTGATTGATGGGGTGACAGGTGATGAGGTGTACAGCCGAGATTTTCCCGATAACCAGGTTGAAGGCGAGACGCTATCGCCCACTGTGGTTGACGGCGATTTCTATGTGCGCGGCAACTTCTCAGACTTGTATCGTATGAGCTTTTTTACGGGCGAAGTCCAGTGGGTCAATTCCGATATTCAGCAAGTACGCGCCACGACGCCGACGGTGGACGAGCAATATGTCTACTCGTTTTACAGCAATACGCTCACGGTCATGGATCGCTTAACGGGCGAAATCGAATTTGAACTGGAAAAACCCTCCTCATCCTTTTCGTCGTCGTCTGTGTATGCGGTGATTCTGAATGAAGACTCGTCGTCTGCCTTTGTGATGAACGGCAGTGATCTGACCCGCTTTAATCTCGTCGATAAGCGACATGAGTGGACAATCGATGAGAATTTCAATCGTCAACCGGCCTACCATAACGGACGCTTGTACACGTATTCGTTTAACGAGTTCTACGCAATCGACGCGCAAACCGGTGAGATTCTGTGGACCTACGATCCTCCGAGTTCGAGCTTCTCTGATGACATTATCATTACAAACAATCATGCCTTTGTTGGTCACTCGAGCGACACATTGGCGATTGACCTTAATTCGCAACAAACCGTTTGGAGCTATCCATCTCGGGGTCGACTGAGCCTTAGCGGTGAGACTCTCTATATTGTTGGCTCCAATCAAAGCTTGACGGCGGTACAGGTGCCCGGTCTGCTAAATGTGCCGCCGACGAGCATTACGATTGACGCGCCCGCAACGGTTGAAGAGAACAGTGTGGTGCAGCTTCGCGCGACCGTCACCTACGACGATGGTCGAGTGCGCGATCGCACAACTCAGTCGGTATGGTCGATCAAACCCAATTCGGTGTCGACCATTGGGCAGTCCGGTCGTCTGAGCGTGGGCGAATTATTAACGCCACGCGAGATGGTTACCGTGAGCGCTGCGTTCACCGAGGCAGGTTCGACCGTGGAAGTGAGCGCCGACATTGAATTGGCAACGTTGCTTTCTGATACTGATTTTGCGCTTCGCAATCTGGATATGGCGTTGGCAATCAAAGAGAGCATAATTAATCAGCTGGCGGACGCGATTCAGCGTGAGCAGTCGGCGCGCGCTGCACTACAGGGCCTGCCCGGCAAGGATGAAATGCTTGCCCTTGCTGAAGTAATCAGCGCGCTCGATAACAGCACCGTTGCAGATGGTGCCCTCGACACCTCGGCAGAATCACTCGCGAACGCGATTGCGATTCTCAACGGCCAGATTCACATACGACAGCGGAGTAAGAAGTAGTCGTCGGTTAGACTGAAGCTGGCTTGATCATGACGATCGCGTTACGAATTGGGTTTGTCCTGCTGGCGGGATGGGTCGCGGTATCGGCGGCATCGGCAACGCCGCCGGTCATGCCGCTGTTGTTTGCGCCCAATCACGGACAAGCGACAGCGGATTGGCAGTTTGTTGCGAATAGCCCACGCAGTACGGTGGCGATTGGCCCAACCCACTTTGCGATAGCGCCGCCGTTATCGCCAATTGACCGCGATGAATTACCAACGCTCACAGAGCCCAGGCGCGAGATACACAGAGGCTCAACCCTGCATGTGTCATTTATTAATGCAAACGCGTCGTCCGTAGGGCGTGGCGAAGGGCGGCATAGTGCCGTCAGCCACTATCTGCAGGGGAATGACACTGCTGCGTGGAAACGAAACGTGCCCAACTATGAAATGGTTCGATATCCGGAGGTTTACCGTGGTATTGATCTGGTGTTTCGCGGCGACGAACAGCGCCTGCGCTACGATTTTGAACTATCCCCCCATGCCGATACGAACGATATCGCTATTCAGTTTCCTGCAGGCGCGCTTCTTTCAATTAATGCGGAAGGCGCATTGGTGTTGAAACAGGCCGATGGTGAACTGGTGCAACACGCACCGAAGGTATTCACACAAAAGGTTGACGGAACTCGAGAGTACCTTGCTGCCCGCTACACCATCAGTGCCACGAACGTCGTGACCTTTGATATTGATACCTACGACCAGCGTGACACGCTCGTGATCGATCCGACCATTGAGTATACGGCGTTTATCAATGGTAGCGGCGCGGAACAAGTGTTTGACATCAAAGAAACCGTTCATGGTTTGCTCGTTGTTGGCATAACCTCTTCGTTCGATCTCCTTACCGTTAATCCCGTTCAAAATGCACTGGCGGCCGCTAATCTTCCGGAAGATATTTTTATTCGACGGTACTCGCCCGAAACATTCGAACTCGAATTTTCAACGTATTACGGGGGTTCTGATAGCGACACGCCTTGGGTGGTCGTCGAGGCGGAAAACGGCGATATTGTGCTCGCCGGCGCGACTCAATCGCCTGATTTTCCCACTCAGAATGGCTTTGACTCAACGTTTGCGGGCGGCGACTCGATTGACCAGGATGCGTTTGTTACCAGATTATCTCGCACAGGCGATGACGTTGTTTTCTCCACCTATGTCGGTGGCTTTGACGCGCGTATCTCCATAGATGGAATTCCACGATTCGGTCGAGAAACGATTCGCGACATGGTGTTGCATGAACCGACCAATCGGCTCTATCTAACCGGTAATACCGGTGCGAGCGATTTTCCGGTGACCGACGTATTCCTCGACAGACCGTGCTTTGAAAATTCCTCTTCGGATTTCTTTGCCTTTCGGACCGACGCTTTCATTATGGAGATGGACGCTCAAACGGGCGCCATTTACACCTCATTTTGCTTTGGCGGCGAAGGTCGCACCGCTGGCCGAGCGGTGATGATCGATCCACAGCGTGAGTCGATTTTTGTTGCTGGGCATACGTACTCGCCCGATTTTCCAACGACGCCCGATGCGTTTCAAGAGTCGCGTGCCGGCACGGAACTCAACTACGATGGCTACCTCACGCGCTTTGATATGGCGCTCGACACCTTAGAAGCCGCGACCTACTTTGGTGGCAGCAACGATGAATTTTTTATTGAGATGCAGCTGGATTCGAACGGCAGTCCTATCGTGAGTGGGTCGACCCGTTCCGATGATCTGCCGATTAGCGACAACGCGTTTCAAAAAATCAACCCGGCATTGGACGAGGATCAGTTTTTGTTCTCTGGCTTGATTGCTTCTCTCGATCGAGAATTAGGCGATCTCAACTTTTCGTCGTATCTAGGAGGGCAAGGCGATAATGATCTTTGGGCGTTGCGGCTCGATTCGCACGACCGTATTTACATCGCGGGCTATACCGAGGCGAGGGATTACCCATTAAAAGATGCCCTGCAGCACGAGCGTGGTGCGCCGTATTCGAGCCCCCGACCGATTTGGTCGTCGGACCCGTCGACAGTGGTCACAGACGTTAGAACTGGCACGCTGCGGTTAGTGAACGGTGAGTACAGTTTCAACGAAACGTATGCGGTCGTGACACAGCAGGCCACGAATGGTGGCGCGGCGGCAAATAGGCTTATCCGGCAGCGGCGTAATGAAGTCTTCAGTGTGGCGGAGCTCGGCGGCACTCAATACGCTTCGTCCGCGGTGGTGACCGGCAATGTGGCACTTGGCGCCGAGACCATCGAGAAAGACTTTGTGATTGGCAACTGCAATGGGCCGCATCGAGTCTATGTTGGCGATACGGCGGCCGGTTTCAGTCTAACGGATGAGGTTCCAAGCCCGGTCATTTGTGTGGTGGCGCTGGAGTTTGCCTTGGTCGACGACGACTCACTGCCCGACTTGGTGATCAGCGACGGCCAGTCGCTGTATTTTCATCCGGGCGATGGTGTTGGTCGATTTGGCGAAGCGATTGAACTGCCGATCACCGCCGTGGATTTACTCGACCTGGTGCGTACCGGTATCAACACTCAGCCAGACCGACAACTTGTCATGGTCGATCGCGGCGGCCCTGACAAGTTGATCAATTTTTTCGACGACACACCGGTGGTGACAGAGCTATTCGGTTCGGACAGTCGAACGACCCGCGCGGTCGGCTACTTCACCGATTTCCAATCGAATCCGCATATGTGGTTCTCCTATGAGACTGGATTGAGTCGCGCGGTGCGGAGCGAAGATCTTCCGGTCTCAATGGGGTTTGAGTTTGGCGATGCGAATCGGCGTCTAGATGCCGCCCCAGTTCCATTGAGATTGGGGCTGGGCACATCCTTTGTCACGCTCGAGACCGACAGCGCTGGGCAACAGGCGTTTCATCTTTATGATTACAAAGAAGAGGTCGGCGCGTTAGTGGAACTCACCGATCAGAAAATGCCGCTGGCAATCGGTGGTTACACAGCGTCTACGCCCAGCTTTAGTGGAATCAGCAACGGGTTTTTCCTATTTAATGAAAATGAAGGGACCCTCAATCGTTCGACGATCGGGGCGCTCGATATCGTCGTCTCTGTGCTCAACAAGGATGCCTCAGCATTACGCTTTTCCACCTATTTGGGCGGTGCCGGTGTGGATCGGGTTATCCGGGCGCTGGAGGTGCCGCGCGACGGGCGGATAGTGATTGGTGGCGACACGGTTGGCGACAGCGTTATCCTCGGACCGCCCGCCTCCTCGCCATTGTCGCAGACCAGTTTGCATGGATTTGTGCTGTCGTTGAACATCGATGATTTGTTGGATAACGATAGCGATTCATTCACGAACGACGTGGATAATTGCACCGACGTGTCAAACGCGGATCAGTTTGATACAGACGGAGACGGTTACGGCAATCAGTGCGATGGCGATTTTAATCAAGACGGTATCGTGAACTTTGCGGATCTGCTGATTTTGCGTGAAGCGTTCAATGCCAACGCGAACCCGAACACAGATCTCAATATCGATGGCGTCACTAACTTCCTCGATCTGAGTATTTTCAGTCAGTTATTTTTGCGGTCGCCTGGCCCAGCCGCGATCGATCTCGATTAAGCTGTACCGCATTATCCCCGACATAGGCACGATCAACGCGATGTCACGGTACATCGCAAGAAGGGCGTTTAAACCGTCGAACGACTCACTTGACGCGCCGTTGGCGCTGACTGGCTCTGATCGGCTTGTCCGTCATTAATACGGTCATTCACCCCGGCCGTGCGGCTTCTCAAAATCGATATCAGGCCCTACGGGCACCACCCGTGTTGGATTGATCGTGCCGTGACTGGCGTAATAATGACGTTTAATGTGATCGAAGTTTACGGTGGCCGCGATGCCTGGCTGTTGATACAGATCGCGAACGTAGCCTGACAGATTAGGATAATCATCAATCCGTCGGATGTTGCATTTGAAATGCCCGACATACACCGGATCAAAGCGCACGAGCGTTGTAAACAATCGCCAGTCGGCTTCGGTGATCGCGTCGCCGGTAAGATAGCGCGTCGAGGCCAGGCGCTCGTCAAGCCAGTCGAGGGTGTCAAACAAAGGGTCAATCGCCTCTTCGTAGGCCGCTTGCGTTGTCGCAAAGCCCGCTTTGTAGACACCATTGTTGACGTTGCCGTATATGCGGGTGTTGAGCGCATCGATCTGGTCACGCAGTGCAGCGGGATAATAGTCGCCGGGTACTGCGCCAATGTCATCAAACGCTGAGTTCAGCATGCGAATGATTTCCGACGATTCGTTCGAGACGATGGTGTGCTGATGTTTATCCCATAGGACCGGCACAGTGACGCGACCGGAATAATGCGGATCCGCTCGCGTGTACACCTGATGCAAAAACTCGGCATTGTGTTCGGAATCGGCGATGACACCATCTCCGTGTTCGAAGGTCCAACCGTTTTCGAGCATTCGCCAGTGCACCACCGATACGGTGATCATGTCTTCAAGTCCTTTCAGCGTGCGATAGATTAAGGTGCGATGAGCCCAGGGACAGGCGAGTGACACATAGAGGTGATAGCGCCCGGCTTCGGCGTTAAAACCGCCCTCGCCGCTCGGCCCCGCCGAGCCGTCGGCGGTCACCCAGTGGCGAAATGACGACGCCTTGCGTTGAAACCGTCCGCCGTTTTTGCTCGTGTCATACCACTGATCAACCCACTTTCCATCCTGCAGCAATCCCATTGCTCACTCCTACCGTTGTGACCATTTGTTTTTAGCAAAAAAGCACGATTGGTTCTTAACATGCCCGGCTGTGAATGGCGTTCACCGTCCCCGAACCACCGTGTCCAGTCCGACAACCGCTACCCTGGCGACACCCAGTTTTGTAAGGTCCGACTGTTTGTCAGAGTCCGGAGGCGGCGCGAGCTCGATTGAGTACTTTGGTGGCCGCAGCGCGGGCTTTCTCCGCGCCCTTTTGCAACGCGTCTTCAATGTCGTCGGGTGTATTGAGTAATGCGAAGTACCGCTCCGTCGCGTCGCCGAACGTCTCGTTGATCAAGCGCAGCAGCTCTTTTTTAGCAGCGCCGTAACCGTAACCGCCGCGCCGGTAGTTGGCGGCCATCGTCTCAAGCTCTTCCTCACTGGCCATGAGCTTGTACATGTCAAACACATTACACGTATCGGGGTCTTTCGGTTCGTCTAGCCCTTTCGAGTCGGTGGTAATGCTCATCACTTTCTTTTTGAGTGCTTTGGCGGTGTCGAAAATTGGAATCGTGTTGTCGTAGCTTTTCGACATCTTGCGACCATCCACTCCCTTAACGGGCACGGGCGTGCCAATTTCATAATCGGGAATTTTAAATGTGTCGCCATAACGATTATTGAAGCTGCCCGCCATGTCGCGACACATCTCAATATGCTGAACCTGATCGCTACCCACGGGCACAATGTCAGAATCATACGCCAGGATATCGGCCGCCATGAGTACCGGATACATGTATAAGCCCAGGCTCGGTGTGACGCCTTGGGCTACGCGGTCCTTGTAGGACACAGCGCGATCAAGCAGCCCTTTGCCCGTCACCGACGTGAGCAACCACATTAATTCGGTGACCTGAGGGACATCCGACTGACGAAACAGTGTGGCACGTTCGGGATCGAGCCCCAGTGCCAGATAAGACGCGGCCGTTTCCAGTGTGTAGCGCCGCAGTGTTTCGGCATCAAACACCGTAGTTTGGGCGTGGTAGTTAGCGATGAAGTAGAAGGCGTCGTCTTGCTTGGCAATGTGCTGGCGAATTGCGCCAAAGTAGTTGCCAAGATGAAGACGGCCGGAGGGCTGAATACCGGAAAGCGATCGAGCGGTCATGCGGTGGTCCTGTGTTGAGAGTCAAGCGCGTCGAGTAAACCCATAAACGTTGAGCGATGGTCGCGGCGCGGGGGTACTGTTTTACCTCGATAATCTGGTGATAGCAACGTCCTGTGTTGTCGATTGATTCAGATTGCCGAGGCTGAACAAGTGGTCGCCTTGACTCTGTAGCGCGGCAAGCCGGACCCGTGTTTTTTTGCGCCGGCATACGCACTCAGTTATCACGGTTTCGCGGTTAGCAAATAGGGCTTGGATGCGCTGATGTAAAGCAAACAATGCGGCGTTGTTTCGCAGGCAATGGTGGGAGAAACTGCCTCACCCCATGCGAAGTAACTGCCTACATCAAGAGACTGAGGGGCCGACGATTGATCGCTATGAACCAGTTTGCCGCGGATGAGTACACCGTGCATCGCGCGTCCGTCGCTGCGCAACTCACCACGATAGCCGATTGGGAGTCGCAGAAGTGATCCGAAGCGTTCCCCTTTTATGGCTGAGCCCCAAAGAACCGTCATTGTGGGCAATCGATCCGTAGCCGTTGGATTGGCAGGGAGCAGCCAGGAGGTGCTGTCGGCGTCGAGCCAGGGTATCTCGTCGGCGGGCACGTTTTTGGATACGTCGAAGCCCTGGAACGACTCGGCCGGTGGTTTGACCAGATAAGGTCCTTTCACAATTTCGAGAAAGATCACGGCTGCATCGCCGGGTTCAGCGGCCGTGATGTGATTCTCGCCGGCAGCCTGAACCCAAAAGGAGCCGGGCTCCATCCACTGCGTGTCGGCGTCCGGGTGTGCGTTGTGCACGCGACCACTAATCACCAGCCCGCGATAGGTGACGTTATGGATATGTGGTGGCGACGAAAAACCGTCGACAAACTCAATGAGCGCCCCAGTCGGAACATTCTTCTTAAGATCGCCCCACATCACACTCGCTGCGGGACTGGCATCACCACGGGCCGGATTGAGGGGCTGGCTCGTGAGTTCGGATCGATGGATCACCGTGGACGCGCGATCATTGAGCGCGCCACAACTGGTCAAGGCGAGCGACAAGAGCACAAACACTAATCGCATGATCTTTTACTCATTGCCGAACACACTCATGAACCTAACAAGACCACAGTAAAAAGTCGAAAGACAATCAGTTAGGCCGTCCAGCCGATCCGGCGTGTCGAGGGATCGCGGCGAGGAGCCAATCCCCATCGAGACGGTCATCCATTTGCTTCATTGAGGCGAGAGGCACCGCATTGCGGCAGCGCATCAGTATCGTAAGCACGCTCGACGCTACCGATCGATTTTGAGAGGCCATCCGATCGGCGCAGCCGCACGAGATGTCGTGTCGGGTCCGGCATCCATCACCGCAGCGGGTCCCAACGAGAGCGGTGACGCATCGTCTAGCCCCAACTGGCGGGACAAGCGGGCGTTCACAGCGCGCTATCAGTTGCTACGAAGGTAGATGTGTCCCGTGGGCGTTCCCATGCAGTTGGCTGGCCGCAAGGAACGACTCGACCGTTTCCGATTGAACCGAATGATGGCGGATGCCCAATAGCATTCGTTTGAGACTCAGGTTACCGTGAAGCAGCTTTCGCAACCCTACTAATTCGGAGCCGAGCCATGCCGATGACCCGTCGTTCGCTGCTAAAACAGTCTGCGTTAATCGCTGCCGCGAGTACCCTGTCTGGGTGTCATTCCATCCACCCCGAGAAAACAAGTGTGCAGGCTTTAATTGCGACCGATGAGGGTGCCAATGCGATACTCGATAAGGCGACGGATTTATTGGTCACCGCCTATCCGGAAACCGCCAGTAGCGCGGGCATCGACAAAGACGACTATCACACCCTCAAATCACGGCTTACCGACCGCACAATGGCAGGCCAAACAGACATCGCCACGCGCGTTCGGTCGCTTGTAGACGAACTTAATGCCATTGACGTTCGCCGTCTCTCAGCCGACGTGGCGCTGGATGTGGACGTCGTGCGTACGATGTTTACCACCGCGTCCGAGGGTTTTGCGTTTCCGTTTGGCGACAATGCCATGCTCAATTACAACTGGTCTTATCGGCCAAGTCCTTATGTCGTGGCGCAAAACACCGGCGCCTTTGTCGAGATTCCCAGTTTTCTTGATGCCAGCCATAACATTGAATCTCGCGACGACGTCGACGCGTATTTGGCGCGCTTAAGCGAGTATGCCGGCCAGCTGGTTGGCGAGAACGGGCGCGTGTTACGCGAAGGAGCTAATGGCTACGTGTTACCCGATTTTCTGCTTGAGAAGACCATCGCTCAGTTGGAGGGCGCCAGCCAACGACCACCTGATCGCTGGGGTTTCTTAAAGAGCTTTGGCGCCAAGGCCGCAAAGTTCGACACTCACGCTGAAGCGCGCGCGGTGGACATTGCGCGACGTGAAATCGTGCCGGCGATCAGTGCTCAGATTAAGGCATTGTCATCGTTTAGGAACACGGCAACATCCGATGCGGGCGTTTGGGCTAAGCCCGATGGCGATGACTACTATGCCTGGGCATTGAAAGCGGGCACGACCACCACGATGACACCGGACGAAGTGCATGAAATGGGGCGCGAGGAGCTCGCCAGCCTTCAAGCTCGAATGGAGCCGATTCTCCAGAGTATTGGCTACACCAAAGGCTCGGTGGGTGAGCGGATGTCCGCACTCGGCAAAGACCCACGTTATTTGTTTTCGGATGGCGACAAAGGTCGAGCTGAAATAATGGCGTTTATCGATGATGCGCTATCTGAAATTCGCGCGCTGATGCCCCAGGCGTTCGAGACATTGGTGCCGGGCTTTTTAAAGGTGGTGCGAATCGATCCGGAGGTTGAGGCGGGCGCGCCCGGTGCCTACGGTGGCGCGGGCTCAATCGATGGCACGCAACCTGGACACTACTGGATCAACCTGCGAACACCGGCGCTACACAACAAATTTAACCTAAAAGACCTGTCCTATCATGAGGCGATTCCAGGTCACGTATGGCAAGCCGAATACACCTTTAAGCAACCGCTGGTTCGATCGCTGCTGGCGTTTAACGCCTACTCAGAAGGTTGGGCGCTGTATGCCCAGCAAATTGCTGATGAGCTCGGGGTCTACGATGCGTTTCCGGTCGGGCGACTAGGCTATTTGCAGTCGCTCGCGTTTCGCGCCTGTCGTCTTGTTGTGGATACCGGTCTTCACGCCAAGCGCTGGACGCGTCAAGAAGCCAACGAGTGGTTTGTGACCAACAACGGATCCAATCCAGAAGAAGTGCGTGGCGAAGTCGATCGTTACTGCGCCTGGCCCGGTCAGGCCTGCGGATACAAAGTCGGCCACTCGGCCATCAATCGATTGCGTGACAATGCCCAACGGCAAATGGGCCAAGCGTTTGACTATCGCAAGTTTAATGATGCGGTGGTGCTCGGTGGTGCGGTGCCGATGTCGGTGCTGGAGCGGGTGATTGACGAATACATTGAAACCGTCTGAGGCGAACAGTGGAAAGGCGACTCACTGTCTAGCGCGCACGCGTCGGCTGGACAACGGGCGATGGCCCATCGAAACGTTGTTAACCCATCACGACGTCTTCCTCCCGCCCCGTCGTAACGCTTTTTTACCAGCGCCCAACGACTACTCGTAGCTTTCAAGCAATAGATTCGATTCGGTCGCCACCACGCCATCGATTAGACGCAGCATGCCAATTATTTGGTTAAAGGATGCGAGGGAGTCGGTTCGAATTTCAGCGATTAAATCCCAGCGGCCGGTGGTGTGGTGTACGGCGGCAACCTGCGGCACGCCGCGCAGTCGCTGAACGACCGACGCTTCACTCACACTGTCGGCTTGGATGCTCATGAAGGCCCGTACCGCCGGCTTCTCAATTTCGTCACTGAGCAACACGGTATAGCCTGCGATCACGCCCTTTTTTTCTAACCGCTTCATACGACTTTGAACGGTCGCCCGTGATATGCCCAGATGCTTAGCCAGCCTGACCACCGATGTACGCGCATCGTCACGAAGCAAAGAGATCAGGCCTTGGTCAGTAGGATCGAGTTGAATCATTGGGGGCCTCGCTTTTCGCGCTAAATCGATGAGATGGCGGGCGATGACGCCACCCTGTTATACACATTGACTAAGTATTATATACAAAATGATCAATACATAGAATTTTTGGTCACTATATGCTCTATAAATTAGGTCAATATGACTTTAGGCTTTGTCAGTCGTTTAATCGTATAGAGATAACGTTATGACCCGTTTTGTTGATGTGCCCGCCCTGTGCCAACTCGTTGAGACCGTCGGTTTCGAACACGTACTGACCGGCATCGCCGAGCAAATGCACAACGATTTTGTGCGATGGGAGTCGTTTGATAAAAGCGCGCGCGTGGCCAGTCACAGCGAAATTGGCGTGATCGAGCTAATGCCGGTTGCCGACCAGACGCGCTATGCCTTTAAGTATGTCAACGGTCATCCATCCAACACGGCGCTCGGGGTCTCCACGGTGATGGCCTTTGGTGCGCTGGCAGATGTGGAGACGGGCTATCCCGTGCTGTTATCGGAGCTCACCCTCACCACCGCATTTCGCACCGCCGCTGCGTCGGCCATTGCCGCCAAAGCACTGGCGCGCGACGATGCACGCGTGCTCGGCATGATCGGCGCTGGTGCCCAGAGCGAATTTCAGGCCGTGGCGTTTCATCAGCTACTCGGCATTGAAGAACTACGCGTCTACGATATCGATGAGGCTGCTATGAAGAAACTCGCCTCTAATCTCAAGCGCTTCCCAAACTTGATGGTGGTTCAGGCCAGCTCGGCCGCCACCGCGGTGAAAGGTGCCGATATCGTGACGACCTGCACGGCCGATAAAACCTGGGCAACTATACTCACGCCAGACATGATTGAACCCGGGATGCACATTAATGCGGTGGGTGGCGACTGTCCGGGTAAAACCGAACTGCACGCGGACGTGCTGCGCGCCGCTAAAATCTTTGTTGAGTTCGAACCGCAAACGCGCGTTGAAGGCGACATACAGCAGCTCGATGCCGATCATCCCGTACACGATCTTTGGAAAGTGATCGCAGGTCAGCGAGTCGGTCGCGACAGCCGCGATCAAATCACGGTGTTTGATTCCGTCGGGTTCGCACTCGAAGATTTCTCAGCGCTCACCTATGTGTACAACAAAGCCATTGAGCTGGGCTTGGGTGACGACATTGCATTGATTCCCGAGCTCAATGATCCCAAGAATTTATTTGAGCGCATTATGGGTATGAACGGCGAGGTGCATACGCGCTCTGCCGCCTAACATCGATATCGTTGCAACGCATCGCTATACCACTTTCGTGCTATGCGAGACGTTTTTGATAATCATGTAGTTGTGCAGCCCTTCGGTGCCGCCTTCACGCCCGTAGCCACTGTGTTTGACACCGCCAAAAGGTGTTTCGGGTAGCGACGCTTCGAGTGTATTGATGGACACGTTGCCGGCTTCGAGTTCTTCGATCAGCCGATCAGCATAGTCCGAACGATTCGTGAACCCATAGGCAGCCAGTCCGTACGGTACTGAATTGGCTTGAGCAATACCCTCGTCGAGGCTTGCCACGGGATTCACCACCGCAAGCGGACCAAACGGCTCTTCCTGCATGACCCGCGCATTGTCCGGCACATTGGCCAACACGGTGGGCTCGAAAAAGTAGCCCTTGCCGGCCATTGGTTTACCGCCAGTCAGCAGACGCGCGCCCTTAGCGACGGCGTCCTCCACGAGTGAAGCCAGAGCCGGCGGGCGGCGTTCGTTGGCCAACGGACCCATGTCGATTCCGGGGTCTGTGCCGTTGCCTACCACGGTAGCGGCTGCACGTTCAACGAACGTATCAAGATAGTCATCAAAGATGTGTTCATGCACAAAAAACCGGGTGGGCGATGTGCACACTTGCCCGGCGTTTCGCATTTTGCGTAGTGCCCCGCTTATCGCTGCCGCTTCTACATCGGTGTCTTCGCAAACAATCACCGGTGCATGGCCGCCCAATTCCATGAGCACCGACGTCATGTACTGCGAGGCGAGGGTAGTGAGATGACGGCCGACACTGGTCGAGCCGGTAAAGGCCACGAGTCGCACCTGCTCTTTGGATATCAGGTGTTCTGAGATCTGTGATGGTGTGCCAAAGACCAAATTAAGTACGCCCGGCGGGAGACCTGCGTCGTGCAGCGCACGGGCGATATGCAGGGCGCCGGCCGGTGTTTCTTCCGCGGCTTTCAAAATGATCGAACACCCTGACGCAATGGCGCCAGCCACTTTCCGGCAGGGTTGGCTCATGGGAAAATTCCACGGCGAAAACGCCGCCACGGTGCCAATGGGCTGTAGATGCACGATGTAACGCACGCCCGGAGCACTGGGAATCACTCGGCCATAGGTGCGCGTGGCTTCACCCGCATCCCATTCGAAAAATTCACAGCCTCGTATCACCTCAAGTCGGGCCTGAGGGAGTGGTTTGCCATGTTCGGCCGTAATGGCCAGCGCGATCTCTTCTTGCCGTTCACGCATGAGTTGGGCTGCCGTGAACAGCACATTGGCGCGCTCGACAGGCGGCGTGCGACTCCAACGTTTAAAGCCGGCGGCGGCCGCCTCGAGCGCATCGTCCAGGTCGGTAATGCCCGCATGCGGCAATCGCCCAATCTCGTCCTCTGTCGCTGGATTCAATACCGGCAGGTCTTCGCGGGTTGTGCGCCACTGTCCATTAATATAAAGCGCTAATTCAGGATACGTGTCCATAATCGAGTCCATTATTCTAATGCGGGTAGTTTATCGGATTGTGGCTTGAGATCATGGCGCGATGCAGCGTGGTAGAGGCTGTCCGGTTAGACCGGACCGATGACGCTCGAGCCCTGGCAGTTCGCCGCACGTCGATAACCGCACTCTCTCGATATAGTAT
The DNA here is from genome assembly GCA_039028935.1 of Pseudomonadota bacterium. Classification (NCBI taxonomy): domain Bacteria; kingdom Pseudomonadati; phylum Pseudomonadota; species Pseudomonadota bacterium. The sequence goes on from JBCCHD010000043.1 coordinate 23,330, forward strand.
AGCGGTGCGGTCCACCACAGTGGGTGTCCGCCGCCTTTTTCGTTTTTTTTCCAATAGGTGATCCAGTGTCTAACTACTCTAAACTCGACGCCAAAGACCACGCTCGCGAGCACATGCGCGGCATTTGGGCAGCGGCACTTAATCCATTTAACGATGATTTGTCGTTTGACGAGGTGGGCCTGCGCGCCAATATCCGCCACTGGATTGATGATTTGCGAATTCAAGGCCTGTTTATTGCCGGCAAACAGGGCGAGTATTTTTCGATGAGCCTGGAGGAGCGCAAACGAAATTTCGAGGTGGCAGTCGACGAGTGTGATGGTAAAGCGGGAGTGATCGTGTCGGTGTCGGATCAGAACTTTGATACCGTGAAAGCGCTGTCACACCATGCCCAGAACTGTGGGGCGGACTACATTGTTGTGCACGCGCCCACACTCAGTTTCGTCCATGAACGGGGCGAGGTACTCTATCAATATTACAAAGCACTGTGCGATGAACTCGATATCGGCATTGCGATGTGGAGTCATCCTGACACCGGCTATCTGATGCAGCCCGAGGAGTGTGCACGAATTGCTGAGCTACCGAATATTGTGGCGATCAAGTATTCGGTGCCCCGCGAGATGTACGTCAAGCTCACGCATATGGTCGGCGACAAGATTCAGGTGTCGACCTCGCTCGAAGACGATTGGCTCGACAATATCGAAGAACTCGGCTGGCAACTCTATCTATGCTCCTCGCCGCCCTATCATCTGCAGACCAAACACGACACGCGCATGCATGACTATACCCAGCTGGCGTTTGAAGGGAAATTCGATGAGGCACGGCGTGTGCGCGACAGCCTCGAACCCGTTCGCAGCGCGATGAGGCAGAGCAAGCCTGCCGATAAGCCACAGGCTTTTGGAAAGTACTGGCAGGAACTACTGGGACAGGTAGGCGGGCGAGTCCGGCCACCGATGTTGGAGATGAGCGAGAAAGAGAAAGAAGTGGTGCGGGCGGCATTCGATCAGTGTGGGCTTAAGCGATAGTGCGGTTGAGTTGAGCGTTGGGGGCAAATTCACATAGACGCGGTGTTAAAACCTGTCAGGCATGCGGACGCCCAATGACCTACCGCAAAAAGTGGGCGGCGAGTTGGGATGAGGTGAAGTACTGCAGCAAAGCCTGTCGATCGGCCGGCGTGCCCGATGTGCTAATGGCAACGATTTTGGCGTTACTGGATAAGCGGGACGGGAAAACGATCTGTCCAAGCGAAGTGCTGAATACAGCAGATAAGCAGGACCCCAAAAAAATGGAGCGCGTAAGAGGTGCCGCGCGACTACTTGCTCATGAGGGCAAACTACAGATCACGCAGCGTGGTCAGATCGTCGATCCGAACACTTTCAAAGGGCCCATTCGATTACGACGAGCATGATGCGCAGTGTGTGTAGCCCACAGTTTATGCCATCTGTTTGGCGGGGCGGGGTCGGGCATTCTGTGTGTTTTCCGGTAACACGAGCTTGCGAATCATCTGCGTATCGGCCACTTCATTCAGAGTGTCGACTACGTGTACCTGATTGCGGCCGTTGTTCTTGGCTGCGTAGCACGCCGCATCAGCCAGTCGAATGAGTGCACCGGCATCGGCGGCACTGGCCGAGCAGGCCGCACCAATACTGACACCGAGCGTATAGATTTGCGTGCCCCAGGCAAGACGGTAGGAAGCGACTTCATTACGAATTCGCTCTGAGCGACGACGTGCCTGCTCAAGAGTGAGTGCCGGCATTAAGATGCAGAACTCATCGCCACCCATGCGGGCAATTACGTCGTTTTCTCGAATGTTCGAACGCAGGATCCGCGTGATATCAACCAACGCTCGATCGCCCGCCGCGTGGCCGGCGGAGTCATTGATGTCCTTAAAGCGATCAAGATCGAGGTACAGCAAAAAGTGTGTTTGCTCCGTATCGTCCGCGTTCAAAATGGAGTGCAACATTTGCTCGAAGGCACGACGATTGAGTAAGCGCGTTAAGCTGTCATGATTAGCTTGCCAACTCACTTCACGACGTGTTTTTTCTAGACTGTGCAGCAATAGCGCCATGTACGGGCCGAGCAGAATCATCAGGCCGGCAATGGTGGCGGAGAATTGTGGCTGGTTTTGCCAGTACTCGCTCACACTGTAGACGAAACCAAATCCCAAAATGGACATAGCGCCCGCGATGAACAAGTAGCGCATGCCGTACACCATCCCGCTACCTAGCATGATCCACAAGTAAAACAGGGCTACCGGATCGACGGTGCCGGCACCAAGATACAGACCGGCGGAGACACCAGCGACATCTAGCGAGATACCCAGCAAGTTACGCGATGCGCTGGAGGAAGGCCGGAGCCACATGTCGGCGCAGATTGCTAACGCGCCGAGAGCGTAGACCAACACACCATACTGAATCAGTGTGTGTTGAAGGGGAGGTCCTTGCAGTGTGGCGGCGTGACTCACCCACACGACAATGGCGACAATGATCGCGGCCACAACACGCGTTACCGCTTCGAAGCGATCCCGATCGATACTGTAGTGTTCCGGTTCTCTGGCCATGGTTCCAGATTACGGATACGCCAAATTTTTGTCGTGATAGCGTTCACGTCTACCGCATTTTCAGCCGGTAAACTGAGCATGCGGACCGCCGATTTACGTAAAACCTAGTTAGAAACCCTGAGAGCGTATTGACTTAACGTGCCCGTTGTCGAACGCGCTCATTATGGTGAAGGGGATGAAAACAAATCACCAAAAAAATCACCTTCGTTCCACGTAGGTCGTTCAGTCGCGTCTGCGATCGCTTTGAGAATATAGTAATTCACTTCTGCAAACTTGGCGCCGGCCGCAAAGTCTATGTCTCGGTTTAATTCATCGCTGGGTTGATGATAGTGCGTTCGCAAGAATGCGTTGAGTTGTTCAAGACCTTTGCCTTTTCCGTCTACGGAATCGGTACCGGTCGCTAACATGATTGCTGGCACCCCTTGTTGCACAAAGCGGTAGTGATCGGATCGCACGAAGATGGCTTGTTGTGGAAAGGGATCGGGAGCCAGCCCCAGTCCCATTTTTGCCAGCGCAGTGCGCATTGATTGTTCGAGGCTCGAATGCGTGGCGCCAAAGCCAATGACATTCGTAAAGTCATAGGTAAGCACCGGCATGTCGAGATTGACATTCGCCACAATCGATTCGATGGGTACGGTGGGATTGCGCGCGTAATAGTCGGCACCCAGCAACCCTTTTTCCTCCGCCGTGACCGCAAGGAAGATCACCGAGCGGCGAGGTGGATCGGACTGCAGTGCTCTGGCGGCTTCAAGCATCGCGGCAATACCAGCCGCGTTATCGAGCGCCCCATTGTATATCGCGTCGCCGTCGACCGGCGTGCCAATGCCAAGATGGTCTAGATGACCGGTGATGACCACATATTCGTTTCGTAGCACCGGATCCGTTCCGCGCACCATGCCCACTACGTTCGCACTCACTTTGTCTTCGTATCGATTACCGGCTTTGAGCGATAGACGGACCGGTAACGCAAATCCGCTAGGCGCACCCTCGTTTGCTTCTTGGCGAATGGTCTCATAGGAACGCGGTGCACCGTCGAACAGCAGTCCGGATGCATCAGGTGACAGGATTCCACCAATTCGAATCGATGGCGCGCTGGTATGGGGCACGCCGTTTTTATCGATCCATGAAAGCGACATGCGGTTCGGGTTTTGGGTCATGCGTACCCACGGCGCGCGCATTTCGAGCAGATCGGTGTACACAGTAATGCCGGCTTTCGCCCCGTATTTCTGTGCGGTTTTGGCTTTGTTCGCCCCAGAACTGTAATAAGCGCCTTCCTCACTCGGCCAGCCCTTTGGAAAGCCGGAGATACTCACGACAATTTTGTCGCGTACGTCTAATCCCTCGTAGTCGTTGTGGCCACGATTTGGCGCATCAATGCCAAAACCGACAAACACTGCCTCGCCTTCGAATTCGTTTACCTCGTCAATTGGTGAACTGCGCAGCAAAAAGTCGTGTTGAAAGACGAGTTCTGTCGACTCGCCCGGTCGAATCAACGTCAGGCTGATCTGATTGGTGTTGCGCCACGAGGCGCGCAGGGGTACTGGTTGAAACCACGATCCGTCTGCCCCCCCTGGAACCAGTCCCATGAGTTCAAATTGAGTGGCGACGTATTCCGCGGCAATATCGTAGCCTGCGGTGCCGGCTTCGCGGCCCTCGAGCAGATCGCTGGCCAAAAACTGCACGTGAGCTTTGAAAGCGTTAGCCGAAAACGCGGGCGTCGACTCGGTGCCGATGTCGGTCGACGTGGCACAGGCGGCGAGAAACAGGCAGGCAGCGAGAATTCTTTTCATGTAGCAATCCGATGAATGCAGCAAGATCGAGCGATTGGTCCGGCGCACCGCTTAGGCGGCAACCGTCAAAGGAAAGAGCGTCAGACGATAGCACGTTGTTGGCATGACAGCGTGACACGTCGACAATGGCCAACGACTTCGTATAATCGACATTAACTCCGTTGAATAGGATTGCGCGATGCTGTTAAACACGCCTACCGTCGACACTGGCTGGACCGCGGCCGATTTCACGTTGCCGGATTTTGACGGCAACTCTGTGACGTTGGACAGCGTTAAAGGTCAAAATGGCTTTTTGGTTGCGTTTATTTGTAACCACTGTCCCTATGTGAAGGCGATTGCTGATCGATTCGTGCAGGATGCTGCGATTCTTGCCAGTCAAAATTTTGGTGTTGTCGCCATTAATTCCAATGACTATCTACGCTATCCCGACGACAGCCCGCCCAAAATGAAAGAGTTCGCGGGTCGGCATGGTTTTGACTTTCCGTATCTTGTCGATGAAGACCAGTCCGTCGGCCGCGCATACGATGCGGTATGCACACCGGATTTTTTTGGCTTTGATGCCAATAGCCAGCTTCGCTATCGCGGTCGGCTCGACGATGCGCGCATGGCCAATGCAGACAACCGCGTTGCGGAACTGGTGAATGCGATGCAACAGATCGCCCGTACCGGCGAGGGGCCAGTTGAGCAACACCCGAGTATGGGCTGCTCGATCAAATGGCGCAGTTGATCGTCTGTGCGAATAGGGTGTTGATAGAGTCTCTAGCGCTCGTCCAGGTGATGGCGCAAGGTCCCGCCTCTGATCGATTCCCGGCTTTAAGAAAAGGCCCGCTGCGAAAACAGCGGGCCTTTTTCCATCGGATGGCGAGACCTATCTGTCAAAGCGGTCTAAATTCATGACCTTGGTCCAGGCGTTAACAAAGTCGTCAACGAATTTCTCATCAGCATCATCTGACGCATACACTTCCGCGATGGCGCGCAATTCGGAATGCGAGCC
>JBCCHD010000044.1 GCA_039028935.1 Pseudomonadota bacterium
AATTTGTTCTAGGCCCGGCAACACCCGACACGCCGCGCAATAACGCCTATGCATTCGACAACGGCGTCGCGGCGACGACGGACGTGACGTACCGCGCAAATACGTTTGCCGAGGGCTATTCAATTTCAGAGTATTCGGCCGACCACTACGTCATTACGGCCAGGGGCACATCGGGCAAGAATGCGACAAATGTGAATGAGCAGGGCTTTTTTATTGTTGTGCCAGGCGTCAATAACTGATTTGACCCGCAACACGCCGTGCCACGGTTATTTGGACGCCCGCTGATCGCGGGCGTCTGTGCGTTCACCATTGACAAACATATCGATGATGACCAATGCGGCGCCAATAAAAATAAAGCTGTCCGCCACATTGAACGCAGGCCAGTGCCACGTCTTATAGTAGACGTCGATGAAATCGATCACATGGCCATACAGCATGCGGTCAATCGCATTCCCCAGCGCGCCCGCTGCGATGGACATTAGGCCTGCCGATAGCAGTTTGTGATCACGGCGCGGCAAGCGCCAAAACCACACGATGACGACCGCGCTGACCACCAGCGCAAGCGTTGTAAAAAAATACTTTTGCCAACCGCCAGCATTGGCTAAAAAACTAAAGGCCGCGCCCTCATTATGCAGGCGCGTCAAGTTGAACCCAGTAAACACCGGTTCGATTTGCGCGTATTGAAAGTGCGCAATTATCCAGCGCTTCGTCCACTGATCGAAACCCAACACGGCTGCGAACAGTGTTATCCATGGTAGCTTGGCCAAGAGTCTGTCGCCCATTACGCGTACAGCCGAATTTCGCCAGAACCGTCGATATTCGTGACACAACGCGCACATAAAGTTGGGTGGGCTACGATCGAGCCGACTTCCTGACGCCGGTGCCAACACCGTTCGCACTTTTTATACTCCACCGCTTCGGCAGACACCCATAGCTTGCCCGCAAGCTCCTCGGCGGCCTCGGTTGCGCCGGCCGTATCGCGATCATCGCGCAGCTGCGCATACGACGTAATCAGAATGAAACGCAGCTCATCTTTGATCGGCGCCAGCGCAGCATGCAGCGTCTCATCACAATGCAGCGTCACAGACGCATCGAGCGGCGCACCGATCTTTCCTTCTGTGCGCAGCGACTCAAGCACCGGCTTAACCTGATCGCGAACAGCAATCACCTGGTCCCACTGAACATCCGACGCGTCGAGGTCGTCAGGGAACGAGTACCAGGTGGATGTCATCACCGAATAATCGCGTTCGCCGGGTAGTGCCTGCCAGATCTCCTCGCTGGTAAAGCACAAAATGGGAGCCAACCAACGCACGAGCGCTTCGGCAATGTGCCACAGCGCGGTCTGCGCCGAACGTCGGGCGAGACTGTCGGCTGCGGTGGTGTACAAGCGATCCTTAATAATATCGAGATAAAAACCACTCATCTCAGTGACGCAGAAGTTGTGAATTTTTTGATAAACGCGGTGAAAGCGATAATCGGTGTAGTCGGCATCGATTTCTTTTTGTAGCGCGGCGGCGCGCGCAACCGCCCAACGATCAAGCGCTACCATGTCAGCGGGCGCCACCGCGTCGTCAGGCGTGAAGCCGTCCATGTTGCCGAGCAAAAACCGCGCCGTGTTACGCATGCGGCGATAAGAGTCGGAGATGCGCTTAAGGATAACCTCTGACACACTCATTTCGTTACGATAGTCGGCCGCCGCGACCCACAAACGCAGTACGTCTGCCCCCAGATCGGAAAAAATCGTTTGGGGCGCGATGACATTGCCCTCCGATTTCGACATCTTGCGGCCATTCTCATCGACCGTGAAACCATGGGTGAGCACGGCTCGATACGGCGCCTTTCCATACATCGCGACCGAGGTTAAGAGCGAACTTTGGAACCAGCCGCGATGCTGATCCGACCCTTCCAAATACAAATCAACCGGCCAGCCAAGTTGTTCGCGTGCGCTACCCACACAGTAGTGAACAACACCCGAATCGAACCAGACATCCATGATATCGGTGACTTTTCGGTAGTCCTTCGCCTCGTCACCTAACAACTCTTCCGGGTCGAGTTCGAACCACGCATCGATACCGTCTCGCTCCACCCGTTTCGCAACCTGCTCGAGCAGTTCGTCGGTGCGCGGATGAAGCGCATCGGTTTCACGATGAATAAAGAGCGCGATCGGTACACCCCATGTGCGTTGTCGCGAGATACACCAGTCGGGACGACCGTCGACCATGCCTTCAATACGCTGTTGCCCCCAATCAGGCACCCACTGCACGGTTTCGATCGCGTCGAGCGCATCGCGCCGAAGACCGTTCTGCTCCATGCTGATGAACCACTGCGGTGTAGCGCGAAAAATAACGGGCGTTTTGTGGCGCCAACAGTGTGGATAACTGTGTTCGTACGATTCCACGTGGAACAGGCTACCTTCGCTGTGCAACAGACTGACAATTGATTCGTTCGCCCGAAACACGTGCTGACCACCAAAGTGCGGAAGACTATCGACATAGCAACCATTGTCACCCACGGGGTTATCCATGGGCAGGTTAAATTCAACGCCTGCCTGAAAATCTTCGACCCCATGAGCCGGGGCCGTGTGCACAAGCCCGGTACCCGCCTCGAGTGTCACGTGTTCGCCCGTGATCACGGGCACAATCCTGCCCTCCATAAACGGATGCGTCACCATGAGGCCTTTGATCAGGTCGCCTTTAAACGTGGCCAACACGGTGTGATTGTCATCACCGGCACGGGCCATCACCGCCTCGACGAGCTCCGCTGCCACCACCACCCGTTCGTCTTCTCGCTGCACCAAGGCGTAGTCAAGATCGGCGTGCACGGCCACCGCCTGGTTCGCGGGTAACGTCCAGGGTGTCGTGGTCCAGATGATAACGGAGATGGTCCCCTGCCCCGGCAGATCACCCACGCGCTTTGCGAGGTCATCGGTGTCGGTCACCGCGAAGCGCACGTCGATCGACGGCGACGTTTTGTCCTGATATTCGACTTCGGCCTCTGCCAGAGCGCTGCGACAGTCCAGACACCAGTGCACCGGTTTATAGCCTTTATACAGGTGACCGCGTTTGATCATTTGACCAAACGCTCGCAGTTGGTTTGCCTCAAAATCGGGCGACAGCGTCAAATAAGGGTGTTCGTAGTCAGCCAGCACACCGAGGCGCTTAAATCCTTCGGCCTGACCCTTGATCTGGCGATGGGCATAGTCACGACAGGCCTGGCGAAACGCTTTCCCGTCGAGCTTCTTACCCACTCGACCGTGCTTTTTCTCTACCTGCAATTCAATCGGTAGGCCGTGGCAATCCCAGCCTGGCACATACGGGGCATCAAACCCCGCCAGCGTGCGACAGCGCACAATCATGTCTTTGAGTGCCTTATTGACCGCATGACCGATATGGATGGCACCGTTGGCGTAGGGCGGGCCATCCAACAGAACAAACTTCGGACGTCCCGCGCTGGCTTTACGAATCTGGCTATAGAGGTCATTTTCATACCAGCTTTTGAGCATCTGCGGCTCACGCTGGGCAAGATTCGCCTTCATCGCGAAACGGGTTTTGGGCAGATTGAGGGTCGCTTTGTATTGATTACTGGCCACGTGTCGGTCAGGCTCCTATTGCGTGGGGAAGGGGCGCGGCTAAAGCCTGAGACTTTACCACTTATTGACGCAAAAAAATCAGCTCAAGGCCGCCAGCAGTGCCCTTGCGTCCGCCACATCCTGATGCATTTGGACCACCATCTCGTCCAGGCTTTCAAAGTGCTCTTCGTCGCGAAGCTTACCCACAAATTCCACCGTGAGCCGCTTGCCGTACAGATCACCGTTGAAGTCAAACACGTGCACCTCCAGCAGTGCGTCGCCCCCGCCGACGGTCGGACGAAAACCGAGGTTCGCTACCCCCAGCCGACTCTGCCCCTCCCACGAGGCGCGAACCGCAAAAATACCGGACATCGGTAGACTGTTGCGTCGAGGGTGGATATTCGCAGTCGGAAACCCAAGTTCGCGGCCCAGACGCTTGCCGCGAATCACCCGCCCGCTCATTGCAAAGGGCCGACCCAGCAATCGTTCAGCGCGGGGCACATCCCCCGCCAGTAGCGCGTCGCGAATCAGCGAACTGCTCACCCGTTCGCCGTTGAGACACTCAGACGGAAGCTGAGCCACCTCAAACCCCAATTGGCGTCCCAATCCGCGCAACGTGTCGATGTCGCCCGCTCGTTTTTTACCAAAACGAAAATCATCGCCCACATACAGCAATTTAACGTGTAGTTTCTTGACCAATATGTCGGTCACGAAATCGTCAGGACTCAAGCCCGCAATCGCATGAGAAAATGGGGTGAGGTACAGCACATCGATTTGCGCCTGGCGTATGTATTCAAATCGCTCCCGCCAGGTGGTCAGTCGGCCGGGCGATGGCGCCCGTCCAAAGAATTCGCGCGGCATGGGTTCGAAGCTCATCACGCAGGTGCGTAACGCCCGTGACCGGCCTTCCTCGACCACGCGCTGGAGCAAGGCCTGATGTCCACGGTGCACACCATCGTAATTTCCGATCGTGACGACCGCCCCGTCGGCAAGTTCCGGACACTGTTGAAAGCGGCGTAGGAGTTTCAAGGCGTGCTCATTTTATTCGCGATACGTGATGGGATTAGGGCTGACTCGATGGGGCCTCATCGGAGGACTGCGGGTGACGCAGCGCGCGGATTCTCACCCCGAGTAGGGCGAGCATAGCAAAGTAAACCAGCATGCTCGCAAGAATCAGTGCAACCAGTGTGCGGACCCGCTCGCCCAGCGACCACGCCACCCACTCCGCCGTGGCGCCTTTAAAGGTGAGTAACAGCACGCCCATCACCAGTGTCGCCGCGCTCACTTTAAGCAGCAGCTTGCCCCAACCAGGTTGCACCTGCATGACGCCATCGCGACGCAAACCTCGCCACAACAGCGCGGCATTGAGCCACGCCGCCAGCGACGTGGCGAGCGCCAGCCCCATGTGGGGCGCGACAAACTCGTAATGCCGCATTGGCAACACCAGCGCGAGGTTGGCCACGATATTAAACAACATGGCGATGACGCCAATGCGCACAGGCGTTTTGGCGTCCTGCCTTGAGAAGTAACCCGGCACCAACACTTTGACGAACGAAAACCCGACCAAACCCAGCGCATACGCCGACAAACTAAATACCGACTGATAGGTGTCGGTGGCGTCAAACGCATCGTATTGGAACACGGTAGCGATCAGCGGACCGGCGAGTAAGAACAAACCCACCGCAGCCGGCACAGTAATGAGCACCACCAGTCGCTGCGCCCAGTCGAGCGTGGCGCTAAACAGCGCGGTGTTGCGCGTGGCGTGTTGTTTGGTCAAGAACGGTAGCACCACGGTCGCCAGGGCGATGGTAAAAACACCGAGTGGAAACTCAAGAAGTCGATCCGAATAGTACAGCCATGAGATCGCCCCATCTTCGAGATAGCTAGCAATCGCGCGATCGATAATGAGATTTACTTGCGCAATGGACGCACCGAACAACGCCGGCAACATGAGGCGCACGATCTTCTGCACGTACGTGTCCTGCCACGCCCACACTGGTCGCGGCGTGTAGCCGGAGGCGCGAAGAAACGGAAGCTGAAACGCCAGCTGAGTGACACCCGCCAGGAACACACCCCAAGCCAAACCGACCATCGGCCGCTCAAAACGTGCACTGAAGAACACCACCGCACTGATCAAACACACGTTGAGCAACACCGGCGTAAACGCCGGCGCGCCGAACCGGCCGTACGTGTTAAGCACGCCACCGGCCAACGCCGTGAGCGAAATAAACAACAGATACCAGACCGTGATGCGCAACAGATCGGAGGCCAATTCAAACTTGGCGGGATCGTCGGCAAACCCAGACGCAAATAGCCAAACGAGCAGCGGTGCGGCGAGCGCACACACCACGGTGACAACCAATAGAATCGCACCGAGCGTACCGGCGACGCGATTGATCAGCGCATGGGTGCGCGCCGCGTCCCCGGCGCTGTGCACTTCGCCAAGCACGGGCACAAACGCCTGCGAGAACGCGCCCTCCGCGAACAGCCGACGCATAAAATTGGGAATTTGGAACGCCACAACAAAGACGTCCATGCCGGCCCCCGCCCCGAAGAAACGGGCGAATACCACATCGCGGATGAGACCGAGCACCCGAGAGAGGAGTGTCCACACGCCCACCAGCCCCGTCGATTTGAGCGGATTAGACATACTGTCGCCCTGAGCGGCGCGGCAAGCAGCCCGCGATGCGGCGATTGGCGGAGGAAGTCGTAACCATAGCCGCCGCATGATACCCAGCTCGAGTGTTTGAAACCACGCCAACCCCTCGAAATTCGGTGATTTTTGGGGGCCAAATGTGGCCCAATTGAGGCGCGCCACAGAATCGCCCAAATTCGGTAAAATCAGGCAAAAAGAAGGTCCTTTTCATTGACAATCGGAGGCTAAATCCGCAGACTACGCCGCCTGCGCTCGAATCGCGCAGTGTGTACTGCAGGCATCAGATTTACAGAGGAAAGCATGGCCAACTCGAAACAGGCGATCAAACGCGCCCGTCAAAATGTGAAACGCCGCGCCCACAACATGGCGCTTCGTTCAAAAGTTCGTACCTACGTGAAGAAGGTAATCACCGCCATTGAGGCTGGCGATAAAGCCGCCGCCACCGCTGCGATGAAAGTCGCTGAGCCGGTGATCGATTCAATGGTTAACAAGGGCATTTTTTCGAAGAACAAAGCAGCGCGTCACAAGCGCCGCCTTGTCGCGAAAGTCAACGCCCTGAGTTAAGCGCGCGTCGTCCGCCGCCGCTGTTCGCAGCAGGCAGCGAAGCCGACGTTTGCGCTTCTCGACTTCACGCAGGTATAAAAAGCCGATCCTTCGGGGTCGGCTTTTTCATTTCTAAACGGCGCAGGCCTCAATCAAACGAGGCGTTATCAAGGCTAGCACCCTGACTTGGTGGCGCTGCCGCCTCCTCCTCGGCCATCGTTTCCAGCGCGACCATAATATCCCGCGCCAGTTGTTTCGTACCTTGGCCACTGATGGCACTGATGCGATACACCCGACCCGCAAAACCGGACCGAGCCACAATGTCGTCGCAGCGTTTAGACTGCTCGTCTTCTGGCCCTAAATCCATTTTATTGAGCACAAGCCAGCGCTCACGCGCGTAGAGTTCATCGCTGAAGCGGCTTAATTCGCGCAATATGGCATTGATTTCAACCACTGGGTCCGTCGACGGATCCATCGGCCAAACGTCGACCAGATGCAGCAGCAAGCGCGTGCGCTTGAGGTGCCGTAAAAATCGAATGCCCAGTCCCGCGCCGTCGGCCGCGCCCTCAATCAAGCCGGGAATATCCGCCATCACAAAACTGCGATCGCTCTCGACCTGCACAACACCGAGGCTTGGGTGCAAAGTGGTGAATGGATAGGCGGCCACTTTGGGACGCGCACCAGACATCGCTCGAATCAGGGTCGATTTGCCCGCATTTGGCATGCCCAGCAGGCCCACATCCGCCAATAGTTTAAGTTCGAGCAACAGGTGGCGCGATTCCCCGGGTTTACCGGGTGTAAACTGCCTCGGCGCGCGGTTGGTGCTGCTTTTAAAGTGCACGTTACCGATTCCGGCCTCGCCGCCCGATGCCACGAGCAGTCGCTGCTCGTGACGCGTGACGTCGCCCAATATCTCACCGGAGTCGAGATCGGAAATGGTGGTGCCCACCGGCACACGCACCAGGGTGTCTTCACCGCTGCGGCCCGTCATCTCACGACGGGCACCGGGCTTGCCGTCCTCAGCTCGATACTTACGCGTGACGCGAAAATCAGCCAAGGTGTTGATACCCGAGTCGCCCACCAAGTAGACACTGCCGCCGCGGCCACCATCACCGCCATCCGGACCGCCTTTTTCTACGTACTTCTCGCGTCGAAAACTGGCGCTGCCATTGCCGCCGCGGCCGCCGCTCACTCGCACCGTCGCTTCATCTACAAATTTCATGGCGTCACTCTACCTTATCCGGTGATACGAAAAAGCCCGGCGAGTGCCGGGCTTTCGTAATCGTTTGCATCGGCCGTTAACGGCGCCGTGCTCAGTCGGTGACAATGCTCACGAACTGGCGACCTTTTGGGCCACGCGTCGAGAACTCGACTCGACCGCTCGCTTTGGCGAACAACGTGTGATCACGACCTACTCCGACATTGTCACCCGCGTGCACTTTGGTCCCGCGCTGACGAATCAGAATATTGCCGGCAAGCACCTGCTCGCCACCAAAGCGCTTGACACCGAGGCGTTTGGATTGGGAATCGCGGCCGTTACGAGTACTACCGCCTGCTTTTTTATGTGCCATGTTTTACTCCTAACCGCTGATGCTGGTAATTTTGACTTTGGTGAACGCCTGGCGATGCCCTTTCTGGCGCTTATAGCCCTGACGACGCTTAAATTTGATGACGTCGACTTTCTTGCCGCGACCCTGCTCTTCGACCGTCGCGGTAACTTTACCGCCATCGATCGTGGGCGTGCCCAGCGTGACGCTGGCGCCTTCACCGATGAGCAACACCTCATCAAACTCGACAGTCGCGCCGGCTTCCGCGTCCAGCTTCTCGACTTTAAGGGTTGCGCCCTCTTGCACCCGGTACTGTTTTCCACCGGTTTTGATCACGGCATACATGATTGATTCTCCTGAGCCCGGAGTGGACGCATCGGTCCGGGGCGGGCACCCCACTGACAAAGATCGCGAATTTTAAAGAGTTCGCGGGGTTGGGTCAAACAAAACGACGCAAAAAACCGCAAATTTCGTGATTTTCTTTCGCGGACGACCCGGCGCCCCAGACCCCACACAAAACCTCTGAAATTCCCCCTTTTTCCGCGGTTTTTACGGTATTTGACACCTCAAGACTTCCGGCGCTTTTGGTGCTAGCATCGCTCGCTGAGTTCTGTGCAAAAGCCCACCATGCAGCTATCTGACATAAAATCGCTGATGCAGGCTGATCTGGCCGCCATCGACGATGAGATTCGCCAACAGCTCCACTCCGATGTGCCGCTCATCGATCAGGTCTCTCATTATATTGTAAACAGTGGCGGCAAGCGCTTGCGACCGATGCTCGTGGTGGTGGGGGCGCGGGCGCTGGGCGGCACCGATGCCGCCGCCATCAAAGCGGCTGCGATCATCGAATTTATTCATACCGCCACGCTGCTGCACGATGATGTGGTCGATGAATCCGCCCTGCGCCGCGGTCGACGCACCGCCAATGATGTTTGGGGCAACCAGGCCAGCGTGCTGGTCGGCGATTTTCTGTATTCGCGGGCGTTTCAGATGATGGTTGAAGTGGGCCATCTGCGCGTCATGGACATCCTGGCAGAAGCCACCAATACCATCGCCGAAGGCGAAGTACTGCAGCTGATCAACACCAACGATCCCGACACCACCGAAGAGGACTATCTCAAGGTAATTCACCGCAAGACCGCCAAGCTGTTCGAAGCCGGCTTGCGCATTGCGGCCGTGCTGACAGCACAGAATCGGGACACCGAGGATCGCATGGCGCGGTATGGTCTCCATCTTGGTACGGCGTTTCAGCTTATTGATGATGTGCTCGACTACAGCGGCAGCAGCGATGAGTTGGGTAAAAATGTGGGTGACGATCTCGCCGAGGGCAAACCAACGCTACCGCTCATCTACGCCATGAAACACGGCACCGACAGTCAGAGCGAACTCATCAAAAACACGATCGAGCATGGCGGATTGGAGCACATCGATGAAGTGATCGCCGCCATCCGCTCAACCGGCGCGCTCGACTACACCGCACAGCTGGCGCAGCGCGAGTCGGCCATCGCACTCGATATGCTCACAACCTTGCCCGAATCACCCTATCGCGATTCGTTGGCGGCCCTGGCGAGACTCTCGGTGGAGCGAAGTCACTAACAGTGGTCGACCGCACTCGATGGTCACGCGTGTCGAATCGACCAGATACCCGTATCCACGCGATGCAGCGCATGAAATGACGCGAGCCTGACTGTCGGATCGCTGTTGCGTTAGACGAACAACAACGGGTTCGACACGATCAACTGTCGTTGATTTGAACCGTGGCGCCATCGGCCAACGTCTCACCACCGCGAACCGCGACACGATCGCCTTCGCGCAAATCACCGCTCACGGCAATCAGGCCATCTTTGCTGTCCCCCAATTCAACGACCACTCGCTCGGCCACATTGTCGTCGTTGATTCGCACCACGTAGTGCGCTTCGTTACGTAACACGATGGCGTCGCGCGGCACCGCAAGGGAGCGTTGTTCGGCCCGAATGGGTATGGCCACACTCACTAACTCGCCCACCACCACATCACCGACAACACGAACCGGTATATCGATACGCGCTTCGAAGGTTTGAGAGCGTACATCACCGGTTGGAATCAGCGCACGAATCGTTCCAGTCAAACGATGGTCAGTATTGAAGACGCTCAGTTCGTCACCCTCAGCCACACGCGATAAATATTTGAGCGGCACAAACGCGCGAATTTCAAGATTGTCGGTCGCGGTCAACCGCGCCAGAACCGTGCCGCGCCCCACCTCTTCGCCTCCGCGATGCATGCGCTCGACCACAATGCCATTAAACGGCGCACGGGTTGCCGCTCGGCGAATCTGATCGTCGATCTGACGAATACGCACATCGATAATCTTCGCGTCGGCTTTGGCCAAATCGCGATTGGCTACCGTCTGTTCCAGCACAAATTCCGAGACCGCCTGTGTCGCGCCTAGCTCGGTCTGCCGACGACTCTCGCTTTCAAGTTGTTTGACCTGAATGTTGGCCCGGTTGCGCAACGCCACTTGCTCCGCACGCTGCAGACGCAAGGTGCTGGGGTCTATCGCGGCAACCACATCGCCTTTTTTAACCCTCGTGCCCGGCTCGAGCACCATCGTGAGTAGACCCGCGAGTCCTGCCGTCACCTGAAGTTCGTCGCGACTGTACACGGTGCCCGGTACCGCCACCGTGGGCGCAATTTCGGCCACCGTCACGCTGTCGACGCGCACCACTTGTGGTGGTCGTTGCGGCGCCTGCGCTGAGGCAACGCTTGTGATGAAAAGACCGATGAGCAACGAGGCCGCCACGGTGGTTTTTTTAGGTGCGTGTTCGATCAAATTCATGACGCTTCCATCGGAGTCGAAGTCGTAATAGCGGGTTTCGATAGTTGTTTTTTTCGTCGCGCCCAACTCGGTTCAAGCCGCAGCAACGAGGGAATGAAAACGAGTGTAAAGAGCGCATTAATAAACATGCCGCCGATAATAACCACAGCAAGGCCGCGATAAATTTCAGCGCCCACCCCCGGCACAAAAGCAAGCGGCAGCATCCCAAACAAACTGGTGAGGGTGCTCATGTAAATGGGTCGCGCCCGCAGGCGTACGGCATCGACGATCGCATCACCTTGGGACAAGCCTGCGGCTTGACCGTTACGCGTTTGCAAGACCAACAATATGGCGTTGTTCACGACCAGACCCAACAGGATAATAAAGCCAATCATCGTGAGTAAGTCGAGCGACTGTTGCGTAAATAAATTAATGCCGCGCAAACCCAACACGCCGCCAGCAATGGCCAACGGAATCGCCAGAAACACCAGCAGACTGTCCCACACTGAGCGGAACATGGCGGCCATAATCAAAAACAGAATGAGCAGTGCGAGCGCCAGATTCTGGGCCATCGTGCCAAACGCTGCGTCGAGTCGATCCGCAGTGCCGCGGAAGCTGATGGTCACATCCGGCGGCAGCGCCGCACGCAACTGAGGGCCCACTTCGTCGCGCAGAATATCGAGCGCTTCCTCGACGGTCGTGTCGTCCGGGGGCAATACTGACAGTGTCACCGTGCGACCACCGTTAACGCGCAGTAATTGCGTCGGCCCAACCGTGCGATTGATCTGGGTGAGCTCACCGAGTGACTGCACACCCGCCAGCGGTGTTGCAATCGGGATGGCCGCCAATTCTTCAGGCGAGTTCCAAGCTGGTCCGCGCAGAATCATGTCCATACGGTCGTTGCCATCGAAGTACTCACCAACAAACGAACCGCTGGTGACCGTGCGCAACGTGTTCGCAATCGCCGCCCGATCGAGTCCGGCCGCCGTGATACGCCGGTCATCCGGAACGAGCTGCAGCTCCGGCTCCGCAATGGACAACCCCGGAATCGGTCGTGTGCGTGCCGTCGGCAAGGCCTGCGCCACAATACCCATGGCCGTCGTGGCCGCCTGCGTGATGCTCTCGATGTCAGAGCCCTGCAAATCGACATTGATCGAGCGACCACCGTCAAAGCCAAAGTTGAGCAACGTCGAGCGCTGCACGAAGGCGGTGGTATCGGGTAATTCGATCAACACCTCCGTGTTCAAAATGTTGATCATTTGATCGATCTTTTTGGGGTCTTCTGGGTAGACAAACAGCGCGTTAAACGAGCCGAACGCCGACAGGTTGTAACCCCGAATATACGGCTCTTGTTCGTGATCCATGTAGGGCTTAAGGCGTTCAACGATTTTATTTGCAATCTCGGATTCGAGCATCTCCACTGTGCCGCCCGGTGGCAATATAAATCCCGCGTTGATCGAATCGGCAGGCGCCTGCGGCAGAAAATTGGATTTTGGTAACAACAGCACCACGCAAGCAATGGAGGCCGCCAATAGCCCGGCGACCCACGCAAACGCGCGCGTGCGGGTTCGCGTGAGCGTATCGACCCAACGTGCGATGTTTTGCCACCAATGCGAACACGGGTCCACGGCCTTAATTTGACCCAACCAGCCGCGTGCCGCGACCGGCAACACCGTGATGGCAATGACAAAGGACGCGGTGACCGCTACGGCGAGGGTCATCGCCAGATCACGGAACAACTGCCCCTCGACACCGGAAATAAACAGCACCGGCAAGAAAATGGCGACGCTCGTTGCGGTCGACGCAAACAGCGCGCCACGAATTTGCGCGCTGCCTTTTTCAACCGCTTCCGCGGGACTCGAGCCTTGTTGTCGTAAGCGCACGATGTTTTCAAGCGCAATAATCGCCGCGTCCATCACGAGGCCAACGGCGAACGCAAGGCCAGCCAGTGAAATGACGTTGAGCGATCGCCCGGTGATAGACAGCAACACAAACGCCACCATGATCGACAGTGGCACGGTGGCCGCCACCAGCGCGACCCCTCGCTTACTGCGCATCAAAAAGTACAGCACAGCGGTGGCCAACAGCATGCCAAGCCCCAGATTATCGCGTATGAGCGTAATCGCACGACGGATGTGAACCGACGAATCGAAACTCAAATCGATGGCCAGCCCCGCTTCTTTGAGTGGGCCTTCATTGAGTTCGACAATCGCCTTATTGATGCCGTCAAGCAAGGTCACCGTGTTCGAACCAAATTCGCGCTGTACGGTGATGTAGTACGACGGGAATCCGTTTCGCAATGTAAACCCATCGCGATCACGCGGCACGATCGTGACATCGGCCACCTCGCGCTGGTAGACCGGACGTTCGCCGCTCCAACCAACGATTAGCTCGTTGAGCGACTCCGGGGAGAACTTGCCAACAAAGCGCACGGTATAGCGACGCCGTCCGACATCGGCCGTGCCGCCTGACACATCGGTTGAGCGCGACACCACACCCGCGACGTCATTAATACTGATGCCCAACGCGGCGGCCCGGTACGTGTCGAGCGTGATGTGCAGTTCGCGCGGCTGTTCGCCCGCCAACTGCACCGATGACACACCCTCAACGCGCGCTAAACGCGTTTCTACTTCCTCTTCAATGAGCCGTTGATAATTGGCCAAATCGCGATCGGGATTCCCGGGCAACACACGGACCAAAAGTGACGCCGCGCCGGGTGTGCGACCACCGCCACCGGTATTGACCTGAGGCTCTTGTGCGTCGGCCGGCCGCGGCGGCGTTTGATTGAGCGCATTGATCACATTGAGTTTGGCTTCTTGAATGTCGGTGCCGGTGGCAAAAGACAAATTGATCCAACCCGAACCGCGTGTGATCCACGAGTTGATACTGGTGAGATTGGGTAGATTGCGCAGCACCTCTTCTTGAGGCTCGATGATGACGGACTCCATTTCTTCCGGTGCGGCGGCCCGCCAAAAATTGCCAATGGAAATTTGCGGCTCTTCGATGTTGGGTAACAGCTGAATGGGCAGGCGTAAGGCGCTGAGAATGCCAAACACAACCACCAACGCAACGACGACGGCCATGGCCGGCCAGTGTTTGAAATTAAATTCGGTTAACCCCATGTTGAATCCTTATAAAGCGCCGGGTTCTATTTCTGCCTAAGGTCGTGCGCGCGATCTTGCCTACGGCGCTTCCATTGTCCTGATTATTGGGTTCATTGATACGATACGCCGCCCTGTGAAAAGGTTGCAGGTAAATGCGATAAGTAGCCGGTTTGACACGTCAAGTGCTGGCGCAGCGCCACACCCACGTCGCACCCATCGACCTCGCAATGCCGGGTATCGTGATGCCAACCCCCGCCTACTCGGTGGGTAGAATCGAAGGGTCGTCGGTCGCCCCATCTGATTGAACCCGACCACACCATTGGGTACTCTTTGAGCCGTTCGGGGTGTAGCTCAGCCTGGTAGAGCACTGTCTTCGGGAGGCAGGGGCCGGTGGTTCGAATCCACTCATCCCGACCACGATTCCCCCCTTTTTCCGCGCGCGCCCGCCTTCGCCCCTCCCCAGACCGTGTATGTACTCGCTGCTCGCTTGCCGCGAACGTCGGCGGTATCGGCATGCCAGTCAGCCCGTTCTGTGTGAGATGAGTCGATCACGGGGTTATCATTATTGCGACTTTGGTCACTATTTTAGGCCATTTTCACCGCTATTATTAATAATAATGATATCGAGGTCACCATTGGCGCCCCGTTGGGGTCGCTGTGGGCCCTCGCAAACCGGCCGACATCACGCGTATGCCATGAAGATCTATTTTGTCTCATCCCTGTACTGGCCGGTCACCGTCGGCGGCGCAGAGCAAAGCCTGCAAACCTTGGCCGAAGCCATGGTGGCGATGGGCCACTCTGTCGTGGTTAACACGCTGACGCCCAGAGACAGCGAGTTGGCAACCGATGAAATCCATCGCGGCGTACACATACGGCGCACGCCACTCGCCAACCTCTATTGGCCGTGGCACGCCAATGTCGAGCGAACCAGTGTCGCTAAGGCAATCTGGCACTCCATCGATGCGAACAACCCGGTGATGACGCGACACCTCGCTCAGCACATTCGCACCATCGATCCGGATATCATTGTGACAACCAATTTGCAGGGGTGGTCGACAGCAGGCATTCCGAAACTCATCGACTTGGGCTATCCCGTTATCCACACGATTAACGACTATTCGCTGGTATGCCCGCAAACCTCCTTGTTTCGCGATGGCAGTCGTTGCGGCATGCAAACCAAGCGCTGTCTAAGCTGCAAAGTGCTATCTGTTCAAAAACGTGTCCACACGCAGGGGGTTCATGGTGTGGTTGGTGTGAGTCAGTCTGTGCTCGATTTTCACACCGCACATGGGCTGTTTGCCCATACTTCAAGTAACGTCATCTACAATCCACTTAAACCCGATCTCGACGTCGGTCACACGCCGAGACAATCGCCCTCGACACCGTTCTGCTTCGGATACCTCGGGCGAGTCGAAAAACAAAAAGGCATCGAAACATTGCTCCAGGCCGTGGCAATATTGCGCGAGCAATCCAACTCGTTCCGCGTTGTCGTAGCAGGAAACGCACCGGATCCATCGTATTTGGATCGCATAAACCAAACGTGGTCGATGCCGGAAGTGGAGTTTGTTGGTTTCACTCCGGCCTCAACGCTACTCGAGAAGCTGGATTGCCTAATCTTCCCCACCCTCGGGCTCGAGGCGCTCGGCAACAGCGTTTTCGAGGCGTTCTCTCGTGGCCTTCCGGTCATTGGCTCAGATGCAGGCGGTATTCCAGAAACAATCAACCACGGCGAGAATGGCTTTGTGTTCAACCGTAACGATCCTCATGCCTTAGCGCACTACATGCAGCGAATCATGCAAGCCGATGACGCGTATCGTGTGTTATCGACCGCTGCCCTGCGTAAGGCGCATGAGTACTTACCGCCGAAACGGGCACGCGAGCATATCGACTTTTATCGCCAGATCGTGCGGCACCACTATGCTGCTGCGCGCGCCGACACGGTCGAAATCGACGGATGAGCGCCGTTAACCAATGGCCGACGCATGCGGCCAATCCAGACCGAAAAAATACCGCGCTGATCGTCGCGTCGCTGTTGTCTGGCAATGGCAAAACAGGGGTTGAGGTGCACTTCAACAGCATTCTGGAGGCGGCCCAAGCGGACGGCATCGCAACGCGCTTAGTCACGCCCTACTCGTCGACATATTGGATCCAAAAAGGCTGCAATTTTCTGGTCAACCAGCTTAACCGGTGGCAACCCGAGCGCGCACATCGATTGCTTCGGTTTGTGCATCGGCGCCGCCTCGCTCGCCATCTACGTCGCGCGCTCGACGATCATTCGTTGCACACGATCACTGTCTATGCGCAGGACCCGCTGTCGTGTGCTGTGGCACTCACCCTAAAAGAAGTGATCCCGTTTAGGCTAACGACCGTCGCCCACTTTAATATCTCTGAGTCGCTGGAATTTGCGTCGAAAGGCATTACTGCCCCGGGTGATTCGCTCTGGGCATCGTTGGTGCACACCGAACAGACCGCCTTACCGAACGTCGACCGACTAATTTTCGTCTCGCACTACATGAAACGCGAAATCTGTCGCCGCATTCCGGCACTGTCGAGCACCCGCACCTGTGTGCTGCCCAACTTTACGGCAGCTTCTGAGGATTTCGTGCGCACGTCTCTATCCCGACCACACCGCGTGGCGACTATCGGGTCGTTGGAGCCGAGAAAAAACCAGGCGTTTTTAATTAAGGTGATCGATGCCTGCCGAAAGGAGGGAGTCGACGTGGTTTTGGATATCATGGGCGATGGTCCCGACCGATCCAAACTCGAGCGGCTTGTGCATACGCTGAAGCTCTCGGACCAGGTTCGTTTTCTAGGCCACGTGACAAACGCCGCGCAACGCCTACCGCATTATGCTCTTCTGCTCCACGCAGCGGATATGGAGAGTTTCGGCATCGTCATCATCGAGGCCATGGCCGCGGGTGTGCCGGTCGTCGCTCACCCTGTTGGCGGTATTCCCGAAATCATCACCAACGAGACAAACGGCCTATTCTGGCCATCGCATGACATCAATGACGCCGCAACAACATTGGCTGAACTGTTGAGCGACACGTCAAAACGGACCGCCCTAAGCCAAGCCGCAACGAAACGGTTTCATCAACACTTTGAGCGCAACCAGATGGCACCTATCTGGCTCAATGCGATTACCGCGCAGTCGCTCAATGAGCCGACCCAGACGTAGGCTTTCCGTATCCACCGCATCCTTCCGATTTCTCAATCGGATTAAACATAAAGATTTCATTATTATCATTTAATATCGTTTTTGTGGACTCAATCACGATATATTTCCATTTTTTCGTTAATATATAGCCTGTAATTGATAAATATGATAATTTGGTGAAACACAACAACCACGAGCTCGAATTTCAACACTCGAAAGACGACTCACGAAATGGAAGGCAGACACATGAAACCGGCTCACACGCACACCCGTCCGCATTACCGCTCCATCGCCACCCGCCTCGTACTTTGCGTTGCGGGCGCGCTTTCACTTCTGATTGGCCAGCAGGTAAGCGCCAATGCCTTCGACGATTGCCCGTCAGACGCCTTTTTAATTCAACACACCAACGCGCGATTGTTTGGTGTGAATTTGGCGACGGGTTACTACCGTGAACTCGAAGATGATCTTGGCACCAACGACAAGATCAATGCCCTGGGCTTCAACTTCCACGATAACTTTTTGTACGGCTGGGGCTACGAGCATCGGGGACCCGTCAAAATTGGAGCCGACTATCAAATCTCCGTACTGCCGGCCGAAGGGTTACCGGACACCAATTTTTATGTGGGTGACGTCGCGATCAATGAGAACACCTACTATGTGTATCGCTCCGGTTCGGCCTATGGCCTGTATGCGATCGATTTGGACGTAGCGGATGGCGAGCCGCTCACCGCCCGACGCATCATTGATGGAAGCGCGCTAAAGCTCACTATTTTCGACATCGCTTTTCACCCTGACAACGGCTTCGCCTATGCAGTCGACCGCAGTGGCAACCTTCATGAAATCGATGTGTCTGTCGGTTCATCGCAACGTATTGGCAATGTGGGTGTGAGCGGAACGTTTGGCGCCGCGTATTTTGATGTCGATGGTTATCTTTACGTCAGCCGAAACTCGGACGGTTATATTTTTCGCATTAACCTGCAGGACGCGTCGCCTTCCGCTCAGTTCTACGCACACGGCCCCGCTTCGAACAATAACGACGGCGCCCGATGCGCCTTGGCCCCGATCGTCAGTGACACGGACTCTGACATCGACTTTGGTGATGCACCGGATAGTTACGGCACACTGCTCGAGAACAACGGCGCACGACACAACATCAGTGACAACACCGTCTTTCTCGGTGCGCAGGTGGATGGAGAAAGCGATGCCTACGTGGCACCCCTGGCCGACGACGAAGCCGATGGCGTCGACGATGAAGACGGTGTCCAGTTCGTTACAGGCTTCGAACTCGGTACGCAGTCGATCGTAATCGCGAATGCGTCAACCGCTGCCTATCTCAATGGTTGGATCGATTGGAACCGAAACGGCACATTTGACACCGACGAGCGCGTTATTTCACAACAGATCGTAACCGGTGGCGACAACTATGTGATGATTACAACGCCAATTTGGGCAGAAACCGGTCCAACATGGGCGCGGTTTCGACTATCGAGCACCGCGAACATCGGACCGACCGGTGGCGTAAGCGACGGCGAAGTGGAGGATTACCCCATTACAGTCGTCGCTAATGGTGTGACTGAGTCAACGTATCCGTCCGCCAATACTTGGTCGACCATTGCTTTTGAAGACAACTGGCCGCTGCAAGGCGACTACGACATGAACGACCTGGTTGCCCACCTGCGTTTTCGAGAGTTGGTGCGCGAAGAGAAGGTTGTCGGCATTGAAGTATCCGGAGAAATCGTGGCGGTCGGTGGTGTCTATCACAACGGCTTTGCGATTCGTCTACCCGGCGTCAATGCCACAAGTTTGCCGCAAAACGCCATCGAATTTTGGATTGATGATCAACCGCAATCACAAAGTCCGTTGGAGAGCGAGCAAGGGGAAGTCATCTTGGTGGTCACCAATGACGTGTGGGACCACGTATCGCCCGGCGAAGGGTGCACCTTTCACCGCACTGAGATCGGCTGCGAATCGCAAATTCAGATGACCTTTAAGGTTCGAGTGTCGTTCGGACTCGGCGTCGACTCAAGCGTCTTCCCAGCGGTTCCTTATGATCCGTTTATGTATGCCACACCCGGTTATGGTCGCGTCGGGTTTGATACGCCACCCGGCCGCGGACTGGAAATTCATCTACCGGGACAAAGCCCGACCGACCTGTTCGACATGTCGTTACTCGGGCAAGGCGATGACCGCTCCAATCCTTCGGATGATCTGTACTTCCGCACCGAAACCGGCATGCCCTGGGCATTGGAGATCGCTTCGGAATGGAAATATCCGCTTGAATTCGAGGACATTACCGATGCCTATCCGCTTTTCGAATCCTTTGTCATCAGCGCTGGGGAAGAGAACGCCACGTGGTATCTCCCTGAGAACGCCGATCTCTCGTTAATTTACTATCCGGAGTAATTCCAATGCGTAACTTTAAATCCTGGGCCATCCTTCCCCTTTTATACACGCTTGTGGCCTGCGGCGGCGGCGGTGAGGAGGAAGCGGCGCCGACTGCTCAACCCGTTGCAACACCTCCGACAGCGAGTGCGCCGCCACCCGAACCAACGAGCACGTCGGCCTCGGACATTGCCGTACCGAGCGGCTTTGACTTTAAAACCAGCGATACCCTGTCGGTGATGGTCAGCCTAAACAGTAGCTACCCCGACTCACTGTTTCTCACGGTCTGCCACAAACAGTCTTCGACGACATCGGGCGCAAATCAGTCCAACTATGAGGATTGCCTGACTCGAACGCGCATCGCAGACGGACAGTTCGAGGCTGACCTGATCATCTCTAACGATGTCGATGAGCTCATCGCCACGTTGTGGTCGTTTGATCCGGTTCAGGTGGTTAAAACCAGTGAATGGCAGCGCACCGCCAGCAGCACTCAACAGCTATTGATCGCCGAATAGTTCAATGCCGGTGTCCGTATCAGTCGGACACCGGCCCAAACCACGCGTCGGACGCGCTCGACCTGGCTGTTCGAAGAGGGTCCTAACCCCATAGCGGATGCTACTCGCCTTCAGGCTCACCGTCCGAAGACGCGTTCAGCGCCTCACGCACGAGCCCCATGAGTTCCTCGTCGGAGTAGCGGTGAGGACCCCATTGATTCAGCTCGACCAGTTTCGCGATTTTGGCTTTTATTGTCATTGCCTGCTCTTGCGCATTCGGCACAACCACATAGCGCTTAAACGGCTTCTCATCAAACAACGCGTGCAGGTACGCCGCAGACACTTCGTCGGGCTGCTTAAATGACAATTCCCGCTCTTCTGTCGCCTGGAACTGCTTTTGCATTTCGTCGGTTACCTCGCCACCCGCTGCTTTGATACGGGCGAACTGGCGCAACACTGTACTGCGCCGAATAAACGACTGGTAGTTGCCAGGCTCGATGACGCTGACTGTTACACCCTGCGGGGCCATTTCGCCCGCCAACGCATCCGTGAATGCTTCAATCCAGTGTTTACTGCCCGAGTAGGCGCTGCCGCCCGGCCACGAGATCGTGCCTGCAATGGAGCCGGTAGTGGCAATCCGGCCTTTCGATTCAATGATCATCGGCGCAAACGCCTGCGTCACGCGGTAGACGCCCTCAACATTAACCTCGTAAATGAAGGTCTGCTGGTCGATTGGTGTGTCGACCACACTGCCACGGCCACCGACTCCGGCGTTGTTCACCAACGCATAGAGCCCCGTGCCCTGCTCTTGAATAAATTCAACCGCTGCATCGATTTCTTCTTGGATGGTCACATCCAGACGAACGGCCGTTACATTATCGATCGCATTGAGTGCCGCGAGGTCTTTGTCTTTGCGCGCGCCGGCGTACACAAAGTAACCTTTGCGCGCCAATGTTTCAGTAAGGTTGCGCCCGATACCGGTGCTCGCACCCGTTACGAGAATGTACTTTTTTTCATCGTCCGCCCGCGCTTGAGGCGGCAACGACAACATGAAAAAGGCGAGTACGAAAAAGAGTGACAACACACGCATAACGACATCCTGATCGGTTTAAATAGGGCCACGAGAGTAGCACAGTCATCGGCCAAGACCGCCAGAAAACGAAAATCGCTTTATACTGTGCATACGCCAAACGGGAGGGCTACGTGCCGTCGTACCAATTTGATATAGACCTGTCGAGTGACGAGGTGCACACCATTTACACAGGCCAAACGCGGTTCATCGTCGTGCAGGCCTCAAACGGTCTGCGTCTGCAGCTACCGTCAGCCAACTTCCGCGATTTTGTGACGCACGAAGGTCTGCGTGGACGCTTTACCGTGACCGTGGACGCCAGCAATCGAATCCAGTCGTTGCGCAAGCTCTAAGCGGCGACCGGGTAGTTTACAATTGAGGGTTTTCTTGTGGCGACTCGTCGGCCAGTGGCGTGCCATCGATAAGGCTCAAACTGTCTTCGGCAAAACCCACCCCCGCCTCCGAGAAGAAATTGAATACTTTATCGATGCCCGACTCGAGCAATCTCTCGGCTTCATCGTCGTAGCGGGCGATCGCAGCGATGGGACCCGTGTAGCCGGCAATGCGGAGTTGCTTGGCAATATTGTGATTGTCGCGCACCGCCGGCACGGCGAGCAACACAAGCCGAATGGCGTTCACGTCGATCATTTCCCAGATATCCGCGTTCTCAGCGTCACCCACGAACACGTGCATACCGTCTTGTTTGAGCCGTTCGATTCTCAGTCGACTGGCGTCCATACCCCACACCCGGTCACCCGCCATCTTGTGCAACGACCGAAACGCACCCAGTCCGACACGCCCAATACCGACCACTAAAATTTCCGCCTCACGCGGTCGGTAAACCTGATCTTCCGGCAACCGCTTGGGCTTCTCAAAACGCCGAAAGGTCATCTTGTAATGCGCATAAACCTCATGCGCATAGCGATAGGCGAGACTCGACAAGACGAATGAGAGGGCGACAGCCAGCGCCATAATCACCAGCCATTCATCAACGAGCCACCCAGCACCCACACAGAGTGCCACTACGATCAAACCGAACTCGCTGTAGTCGGTGAGCACAAGCGAAGCCAAAAAAGAGGTACGGGCACGCAAGCCTAATGCACTCATCAGCCCGAAGAACAGCGTGATTTTAATAATCAATACGACGCACAACAGCAGCGCGATACCGATCATCTCTAGACTGGGCAATGCCGTGAGCCCGATGGACAGGAAAAAGCCAATCAAGAACAGATCTTTAAAATTCAGCAGCGATTTGGATAACTCTTCGGCTTTGACGTGACCGCTGAGCAGCATACCCACCAGTAGCGCGCCCAAATCCCCTTTCATGTCGACCAGCTAAAAAAGCTCGTAACCGCCAATCGCCAACACAAAGCCGGTCAGGGGCAGCATTTCACCATGCCCGGCACGCGCAAGAACGGCACGCAGTATCGGTCTTACCGCGATGAGTCCAACAAGCAGCAACGCCCATGGCGAGGGTGCTTTCCCCGTCGCGCCCGCCAGAAAGGCCACTGCGACCAAATCTTGGATCACCAGCACATTGATCGCCAGACGGCCGTGCCGGGTTTTGAGTTCCCCGCTGTCTTCCAAAATTTTGATTACGCAGACTGTGCTCGAAAAGCTCAACGCAAATGCAATGAGTGCGGTGGCGCGCAGATCCAATCCGCCGAGCAAGCCACCGACCATGACCGCCGAGCCCATCAACAGTGTGCTCGTCACGACCATCCAAACGGACATGTGCCCAAATGCCGTGGCCCACACTTCACGCTTCAGTAAATCGCCGATACTGATTTTCAAACCAATCGTAAAGAGCATAAGCGTGATGCCAAGATTGGCGATGGCATCGAGTGTCGCATTGGGCTGAACGCCCGCCGCGTTTAGCGCAAAGCCGGCAATCAAAAAACCCACCAATGGCGGCAGCTGCAAGCTTCTCGCGCCGAACCCACACACAAACGCAAAGACCAACCACAGAGTGTTCATATCCGTCCTTTGTGTACGCCTTGATGGTCAATCGCCAGCTAATACATGCGCATTAACGCCGCGCGATAACTTGCTTATACCGTCCAGGGTGCGTGTGCCGCCACCTCGACATTGTAACGACTGAGCGCTTCCTGCACGGCATTCGCGGCGACCCTGCCCTCTTTTGCCAAGCGATCTAACGCGGCTAGGACAATGTGATGTCGATCCACCTCAAAAAAACCGCGTAGCGCGCGGCGCGTGTCTGATCGACCAAATCCGTCTGTGCCCAACACCGTCATGCGTGCATCGATATAGGGGGCAATCAGGTAGGGAACCGCACGAACATAGTCGGTAGCGGCCACCACAGGCGACGTACCCGGTAATATTTGGGCAACGTAGGCCGCGTCGGCCGGCGTATCAAAGCGCGCCCGTCGCGCGTGATCGCGCGCGTCGCGCTCAAGCTCACTGTAGCTGGTAACGCTAAAAACGGCGGCGCGGACACCCCAGTCGCGCTGAAGAAGCGTCGCCGCTTCGAGCACCTCCATTAGAATGGCGCCACTCCCTAACAGTCGCAGATCCACATCGTCAGTGTCCGGCGTGTCTAGCCGGTAGAGCCCCCGGACAATGCCGTCACGCGCACCCGCCGGCATGGACGGTTGTGAGTAATTTTCGTTCATCACGGTTAGGTAATAAAACTCATCGACATTGTCTTCGAGCATACGGCGCGCGCCATGATCCACCAGCGTGGCCACTTCATAGGCAAAGCACGGATCATACGCACGACACGTGGGCACCGTAGAGGCAACCAAATGACTGGCCCCGTCCTGATGTTGCAACCCTTCACCGCCCAATGTGGTGCGCCCGGCGGTTGCGCCGATGAGAAACCCGCGCGCACGCTGATCCGCCGCGGCCCAAATGAGGTCGCCCACACGCTGAAAACCAAACATGGAATAGTAAATATAAATCGGCAGCATGGGTTTGTTGTGCACGCTGTACGAGGTAGCCGCCGCAGTCCATGAAGCCATGGCACCCGCCTCAGTGATGCCTTCCTCAAGCAGCTGGCCGTCTTCGGATTCTTTGTAAACCAGTAGACTGCTCGCGTCCTCCGGTTCGTATTGCTGACCGAACGGTGCATAGATGCCGATCTGCCGGAACAGATTAGCCATGCCAAACGTGCGCGCTTCATCTGCCACAATCGGCACAATACGCGGCCCCAGTTCTTTGTCTTTTAACAAAGCGCCCAACATCCGCACAAACGCCACCGTCGATGACATCGTTTTGTTGTTGGCAGACAGAGCGAATGTGGCCCATTGTTCGACGGACGGCACGGCCACTGTTTGGCCATGGGTCTGGCGCATTGGCACATAACCGCCCAACGCATCGCGGCGCGCCCGTAAATAGCGCATTTCTTCGCTATCTTCGTCGGGTTGAATAAACTCAAGTGCCTCGACCTGCGCATCGCTGAGCGGCAGGGCAAAACGATCGCGATAGTCGCGCAACGCATCCACGTCCAGTTTCTTGGCCTGGTGCGACGTCATTCGAGACTCACCGGCCTGGCCCATGCCAAAGCCCTTTTTGGTTTTGGCCAGAATAACCGTGGGTTCGCCTGTATGCGCTTTTGCGGCATCGAACGCAGCAAACAGTTTGCGAAAATCATGGCCGCCGCGATGCAGACGATCGATGTCGTCGTCGCTCATGTGCTGCACCAGTGCGGCGGTTTCCGGGTCCTCGTTGAAAAAGTGCTTGAGATTGTACGCCCCATCTTTCGCACCGAGCGTTTGGTACTTACCATCGACTGTCACCGCAAACCGACGCAGTAACGCATGGTTGGTATCGCGCGCGAACAGCTCATCCCAATCCGATCCCCACAGCACCTTAATGACGTTCCAGCCCGCGCCGCGAAACAGTCCTTCGAACTCTTGGATCACCTGCCCATTGCCACGCACAGGACCGTCGAGCCGCTGTAGATTGCAGTTGATGATAAACGTGAGATTATCCAGCTTCTCGCGCGCTGCGAGTGACAACGCCCCGATGGATTCGGGCTCATCCATCTCGCCATCACCGAATATTCCCCACACATGGCGGCCATCGGTTTGGGCCAGATTACGCGCCTGCAGGTAGCGCATAAAGCGTGCGTTGTAGATGGCATTAATCGGTCCGATGCCCATGGAGCCGGTCGGAAACTGCCAAAACGCGGGCATGAGCCAGGGATGGGGGTATGAACACAATCCCCCGCCGCCAACTTCTTGTCGATAGCGCGCAAGGGCCTCTTCACTGAGCCGGCCTTCAAGAAACGCACGCGCGTACAGCCCGGGGGCCGAATGGGGCTGGTAATAGACCAAATCAGACTGATCGCCGCCCTTGAAAAAGTGATTGAAACCGGTCTCAAAAATCTCGGCGGCCGACGCGTAACTGGCGATGTGCCCGCCGAGATCACCGTACGCCTGATTGGCGCGCATCACCATCGCCAACGCATTCCAGCGCAGGATGGCGGTAATCCGCTCTTCCACCCGTAGATCGCCTGGATACGGTGGTTGCTGCTCAAGCGCGACGGAGTTGCGATACGCGGTATAGGGCAGCGCGGCGCGTTTGAGCGAGCGAGCTTCGGCGTACTGCTCCAGCTCATCGAGTAACGCAGCGGCCTCGTCCGCTCCCCAATGCGCAATCAACGCATCGAGCGACTCCAGCCAATCCTTGCGCTCATCATCCGGAATGCGGCGTGGCGTGTCAGGCAAATCGGACATGATGCGGGTGGGCCCTCGCGTGAATGAGATCCCACTATTATCGGTCAACCATCACGATAGGTATAGGCATAACCGTTGAGCGCGGGCGCGCCGCCAAGATGGGCATACAAAATACGCGAGCCGGCCGGAAAATAATCCTTGCGCACAAGGTCAATGAGCCCCTGCATCGATTTTCCTTCGTAGACCGGGTCAGTAATCATGGCCTCGGTTTGCGCCGCAAGTCGAATGGCCTCGTTGGTCTCATGACTCGGCACGCCGTACGCCGGGTAGGCGTAGTCCGGCAAGATGACGATGTCCTCGTCGCGAATCTCGTCGTTCAGTTCGATCAGTGCGGCGGTGTCTCGAGCAATCTGCGTCACCTGAGACCGTGTTTGCGCGAGCGTGCCAGAGGCATCGATGCCGATCACGTTTGACGCACGACCGTCGGCTTTGAACCCAACAATCATGCCCGCCTGAGTCGATCCGGTGACCACACACACGATGATAAAATCAAAAGTAAACCCAAGCTCCGCCTCTTGCGCGCGCACTTCTTCGGCAAAGCCCACAAAGCCCAAACCGCCAAACTTGTGCACGGACGCCCCCGCCGGTATGCCGTACGGCACACCGCCGCTATCACGCACATCCTGCATGGCATCTTCCCAGGATTGGCGAATGCCGATATCGAATCCGTCATCGACAAGACGACTGTCAGCACCCATCAAGCGGGTCATCATGATGTTGCCAACCCGGTCGTACACCGCGTCTTCATGCGGCACCCAGCTTTCCTGCACCAGGCGACATTTCATACCGAGCTTGGCCGCCACCGCCGCGACCTGGCGGGTGTGATTCGATTGCACACCGCCGATCGACACCAGCGTATCGGCACCCGATGCAATGGCGTCAGGCACGATGTACTCGAGTTTGCGAAGTTTGTTACCCCCCATCGCGAGGCCGGAATTACAGTCTTCGCGTTTGGCAAAAATAGCCACTTTGTTGCCGAGCGCAGCAGACAGCCGCGGCAATGGCTCAATGGGCGTGGGCCCAAACGTCAGCGGATAACGTTCAAACTTGCTCAGTAACACCGTGGACCCCTAGACAAACGTCTCCGGCGCGACAAACTCCATGCCGTGCGCGATGGAAACGGCTTCACAAGTGATAGCACCTTTGTGCACATTGAGACCTTCCAAAAAGCCTTTGTCGTTGCGCAACGCGGCCTGCCAGCCGAGATTGGCCAGCTTCAATGCGTAAGGCAGCGTGGCATTATTGAGTGCGTAGGACGATGTGCGTGGCACGGCGCCCGGCATATTGGCCACGCAGTAGTGCACGACGTCATCGATAATAAAGGTTGGGTCGGAGTGCGTCGTGGCGCGCGCGGTTTCCAAACACCCGCCCTGATCGATGGCGACATCGGCCACCACCGAACCCGGCACCATGTCGCGAATCATGTCGCGGGTGACCAGTTTCGGTGCGGCTGCCCCAGCCAGCAGCACCGCTCCGATGACCAAGTCTGCCTGCAGCACGTTTTCTTCAATCGCGGCGGAATTCGAAAACAAACAATTGACGCGTCCTCCGTATTGCACGTCGAGCTCACGCAGCCGATCAATCGAGTTGTCCAAAATGGTGACATTCGCACCCATACCGGCCGCCACAAACGCCGAGTTATTGCCCACTACCCCGCCACCAATCACGACGACCTTGGCTGGCGCGACGCCGGTGACGCCCCCCAGGAGTACACCGCGACCTTGGTTCGCTTTTTCCAAACAGTGCGCGCCAGCCTGTACGGCGAGTCGGCCTGCGACTTCGCTCATCGGCGCAAGCAGTGGAAGCGACCGACCGTGTGTCACGGTTTCATACGCGATCGCCGTAGCGCCTGATTCGATCAGCAACTGTGTTTGCTGAAGATCAGGCGCCAAATGCAGATAGGTGAATAGCACCTGGCCCTCACGCAGCATGCGACACTCATTGGGTTGCGGCTCTTTGACCTTGATGATCATCTCGCTGCGCTCAAAGACTTCCGCCGCGGTGTCGACCACCTCGGCGCCCGCCTCGCGGTACACCGCGTCGGTGGCGCCAATGCCGGCACCGAGCTGTGTTTCGATCATTACCTGATGACCGTGGGCCACAAACTCACGCACGCTCTCCGGCGTCAGGCCTGCTCGATATTCGTGGTCTTTTATTTCTTTTGGCACACCGATCTGCATGGCCTAGCTCCTCGATACAAAGTGGGTGGGGACGGTCGTCATCGTTTCGAAGAGCATACGAAATATAATCCCGATTAATTTTTGTTATTTTCTAAAT
>JBCCHD010000045.1 GCA_039028935.1 Pseudomonadota bacterium
CGAAAAATTTCGGTCTGTATCGAGAGCGCGTTGGTGCGCTGAGCGTGCTGGCCGTCAACAGTCAGACGCGTGACACCATCGCTAGTCAAGTGAGCATGGCCGCTCGCACGCTCTATTCCATGCCGCCGGACCATGGTGCGGCGGTGGTTGCCCGGATTCTTGATGATGAGGCGTTGACTCAGCGCTGGCACGACGAGCGCAACGCCATGCGGGATCGTCTGTCATCCATGCGAACGCTGTTGTGTGACGCGCTGAAGAACGCCGCACCCGACCACTCGTTCGATCACCTCGTACAGTCGAAAGGCATGTTTTGCTATTTGGGTATCGACAAAACGCGGGTGGCGGCGCTGAAAAAAGACTTCGGCATTTACATGGCTGATTCGAGTCGAATTAATGTGGCGGGTATTACGCAGGGCAATGTCGACTATCTGGCTAATGCCATTGCTTCGGTTCTTTAACCGCCCACGCTGCGCTTACGCCGATTACCCAGATCCATCCGTTGTTGATTAGGCGTGGTGCTGTGGGCAAATCAGAAACTTCTCGCCGGTGGTCTTTGCGTTGTAGCGCCGCACGATATCGGCATCGAGCGCCTCGATGAGACTGATTTCGTCCGTGTAATGGCTGGCGAAGGTCGTACGAAGCTCCTTCACCACTCGCTCACGCAGACGATTGCCAACGTCCATCCCAACTTTGGCAAGGAAATTGGGCAATAACCAACCGCCGACACCCCACGCCATGCCGTAACCGCGACTCAATACTGTCTGAGACGTGTCGAGTCCACCGTAAAGATAGACCTGCTTGTGATGGGTTGACCCATAAATACTGTAGGCTCCCGGCGTTCGTGCCGCCGCCTGCTCCATCGCGGTCAAGATGTCCGACGCGAGTCGTCCACCACCGGTTGCGTCGAAAGCAAGCGTCGCGTCGGTTTCGTGTACCGCGTCGATTAGCGAGGACAAAAAGTCCGGGTGGCTGCTGTTGCACACGTACTGGGCGCCCATATCGCGCAACAGTTTCTCTTGTTCGTCTCGGCGCACAATATTGACCAGCGCTACGCCATCGGCCTGACATATGCGATTCAGCATCAGTCCAAGATTAGACGCGGCGGCCGTGTGAACGAGCGCCGTATGCCCTTCAAGTCGCATTGTCTCCAAAAAGGACAGCGCGGTGAGCGGGTTGACAAAACTCGAGGCACCATCGCGGGGCGTATGTTCAGGTAAAAGCGGCATACAGTGACTGGCAGCCAAGCATCGATACTGGCTGTACATGCCACCGCCCATCACCGCAACCACTTTGCCCAGCAGCGCCTGCGCCGCAGAATCGGCACCGGCCGCGACCACCGTGCCCGCGCCCTCATTGCCGACCGGTAAGGACTGACCTAGACGGGCTTTCATCACACGCAAACCAGGCTCAGGAACCGGGGCCTCCATAACGACACTCTCGCCTTCACCATGTGAAGTCGCTCGGGCGATATCGGACCAGCCAAACATGACACCCAAATCGGAGGGATTAATGGGCGACGCCTCGACTCGCACCAGTACCTGATCGGGTTTGGGGACAGGAAGCGGCGCTTTGGCCAGTGATAGGCGCAACGTACCGTCGTCCGATACGGTGGAGAACATTTGCAGATGGTGTGAGGGTAATGACATGCTATTCTCCTGCGCGAGGGAAGCGATGTAGCGTCCCGGTTCTGGGAAATTTGTCGAATTGTTGCTCGTCAGTGTAATCGATTTCGTATTCAGACGATATGGGGTGATCGTCCTCACGATGCCTACCACACAAACGTCGTTCGTTGGCCTATCGTGATATGCGTTACACTGTTTTAATTGGCTTCGCCCGACCATACGTTCGAACGGATAGTTATGACGTCCTCCTCCCCCATCACCACACAGCGCTACTTAACTTTGCCCGATGCGTTTTACGAACGTATTCGACCCGCCCCCGTGCGGGATCCAAGTATGCGACTCAATGCACGTGTTGCTGCAGAGTATGGTCTGTCACTAGATTGGTTGAGTGGCGACCATGCATTGAAGGAACTGAGCGGCAATGTCGACGCCGCGGTGCCATCACTTGCGATGGCCTACGGCGGCCATCAATTTGGGCAATGGGTACCTCTGCTAGGCGATGGCCGAGCGCACATGCTGGGCCAACTGACCACAGACGCGGGAGACACGCTTGACGTTCAACTCAAAGGGTCGGGTCGGACGCGATTCTCTCGCGGCGGTGACGGACGCGCAACGCTGAGCGCGATGCTACGCGAACACCTGATCGGCGAAGCGATGGCGGGCCTCAACATTCCAACGACACGCTCGCTGGCCGTGATTAATACCGGCGAGCATGTGCTGCGTGACGCGCCGGAGCCAGGGGCCATCAGTGTGCGCCTGGCGCGCAGCCATTTGCGTGTCGGTACATTCGAATACGCTCGTGATTCCCTGTCCCTCAGCGAACTGCGCGCCTTGACGGAATTCTTAATTAGTGATCAATATGCCTCGGTTGCAACAGTGGAACAGCCGGCGCTGGCCCTGCTGGAAGCGGTGAGCCAACGTCAAGCGAAGCTCATTGCCCAATGGATGCTGGTCGGCTTTATTCACGGTGTGATGAACACCGACAACATGGCCCTGGGTGGCGAGACAATCGACTACGGGCCGTGCGCGTTTATGGATGAGTTTCATCCGCAAAAAGTGTTTAGTTCCATCGATCGATTTGGTCGCTACGCCTGGGGCCAACAGCCGAGCATCGCGTTGTGGAACTTGACTCGATTTGCACACGCAATCGAACCCATTGTGTCAGAACAAACGGATAAATCGTCATCGACGGATTCAACCCGTGACGTACTGGCGCAGTTTGGTCCAACCTTTGAGTGGCACTTCAATTCAGGTTTAGCCCGCAAACTCGGCCTTGACCCGCAGCACCCTGCATTCGGCGACATGGTCAGCCATACGTTAACGCTGCTCACGGAACAGGCTATCGACTTTACGCAGTTTTTCACCGCGCTGACGCGCGCGGCCCATGGAGACGCCGCACAACTCGACACGTATGGACGCGGTAAACCCCTTCTCGAATGGCGTGCGCGTTGGGAAGATCTGCGAGATACCGATGCCGCAAAGGCTATGCGTGAGGCTAACCCGGTCATCATCGCCCGCAATCACCAAGTGGAGAACGCCCTGGCGGCGGCCACGGCCGGTGATTTTACGCTTTTCGATCGATTGAATGATGCGCTTGCAACGCCGTTTGCGTCGCAGGAAGCGTATCGCGATCTTGAGCAACCGCCCCGACCCGAACAACGCGTCACGCGAACATTTTGCGGCACGTAATCTAACAGCGTTAGTTCGACGAGCGTCGCGCGCTAGTTGCTGGCATCATTGACGCTGAGCACAATCTTGCCGATATGCTCACCCGACTCCATACGCCGATGCGCCTGGGCTACCTGTTCAAGCGCGAATACGGAGTCGACCACCGGGCGTATGCTGCCTTTGGCCAGATGAGGCCAAAAGTCGCGCCGCAGCGCGTCGGCAATGCGCGCCTTCTCCGCACTCGACCGAGGCCGCAGTGTTGAACCGGTGAGCGTCAGGCGTTTGAGCATCATCGGCATGAGATCAAGCGAAACCTTGCTGCCCCGTAGAAAAGCGATGCTAACCAGACGCCCATCTGGGGAGGCGATTCGAATATTTCGATTAATATAGTCACCGCCCACCATATCCAGTATCACGTCAACACCACGGGATTCGGTGCCACGGCGCACCTGCTCAACAAAATCTGACTCGCGGTAGTTGATCGCGGTGTGAGCGCCCAAGGCCAAACAGGCCTGACACTTGCGATCGCTGCCGGCGGTTGCCCATACCCTCGCGCCGATAACGCGCGCCATTTGAATGGCTGTTATGCCAATTCCACTGGTACCACCGTGCACCAAAAAGTGTTCATCGGCGCGCAGTCGAGCGCGATCAATGACATTGCTCCATACGGTAAAAAACGTCTCGGGCAACGAAGCGGCTTCAATCAGCGTCACACCCTGTGGGATGGGCAAACACTGCGTCGACGGCACCACCACATAGTCCGCATAGCCACCCCCATTGGTCAACGCACAGACAGGCTGCCCTTCTCGCCATACGGTGACATCGCGACCACAGGCATCGACGTAACCCGCTACTTCAAGACCCAGTACGTCTGACGCGCCGGCAGGTGGCGCATACAG
The DNA here is from genome assembly GCA_039028935.1 of Pseudomonadota bacterium. Taxonomy (NCBI): domain Bacteria; kingdom Pseudomonadati; phylum Pseudomonadota; species Pseudomonadota bacterium. The sequence goes on from JBCCHD010000045.1 coordinate 4,190, forward strand.
CCCTTTTCGTTGAAGCACATCGGGACGATTGACGCCAGCGGCCACCACTCGAATGCGTATCTCATCGGCAGCCGGCTGGGGCATAGGCCGTGTTGCCGCGACAAGCTCATCAGCGTTTCCGGATTGACGTACCTCGATACAGCGCATGTCTATTCGACAGAATCGCTGTGGCGTGAACACTCGGCGCGCAGCACGCGGTGACGACTCTCTATGGCCGAACGACCGTGATAGCAGCCATAGAGCTCGCGTTTCCCCACGTAGTTCATACGGCCATGCAGGTTTCGCCAATTGTCGAAGATGAGCGCCATTCCAGGACGCAAACCAATCTTGATCCAATTGCGTTGGTCCATCGCAAGTCGATGGAAAAGTCGGTAGGCATGATAAAACGACCGCTCTTCTTCCGCCTCGAGCCACATCGGTGCGCGATCATAGTTGTTGAAGCTTACCTGTCGCAGCTGCCGGTGCGCATCAAGGCGAAACACCGGGCGTTCGGCCCGCATATGTACGCCTGGTTCCAGATAGTGACCGGGAACATTGATACGACACAGCGTCGCATAGGCAGCGGGGTCGGTTGCGCGAATCTGGTCGGCGATGGCAAAGGCGTCCACTTGGATGCTCTCGCCGCCGTCCCCATCGAAGGCGAGACAATTGAATAATTGCAGTGCGGGCGCATCGTCATAGTACGTCGCGTCACTGTGTGGTTCTAAAAACGTGGTGGTATAGGCCGAGTCGCCATGATCGGTCATTTCGGCCGAGAGATGCCAATAACGACCAAAAAGAGTTTCTTGGGGTGGCGCGATCCGCTCGGCGAGGGATTCGGTGTCAGCGTCTGTGGACGGCACACGATCGACAAGCGTAAAACCGTATAGTGCAATGTTGTCCAGCAGCGACAGCACCCCCTCTGCGCTGCCCATAACCGCATTGAAAGTAACGCTTGGCAGCGTCTTGAGCGGTCGCTCACAGTCCCAGAGTCGACGTGTGGATGATGAGATAGTCTGGTGAGACGGTGGATGTGCGTTCATCATAGTGGCCAGCAACTCAACCTGTACACTTGTCGAGACGCCATCGCTCCAAACCAAGTCCACGCACCGATCGCGGGCATTGACTTGTGCCGACACCGCGCGCAGCGAGTCCGGTAGCGAAAACGTGTCCACCTGACGCTGTCGTGTTGTCGGATCGACACTGCCCGCATCCGTGCTGTGATCGCGGAGCCATAACCACGAAAATCGTCGCGAGCGATCGTCCCCAAGACGAATGGTCACGCCCTGGTCGCCGAGAGTGAGTTTGATCGAGTCGTCGTAAATGGTCATAGCGGTTTGACGTGTCCTAATCGCGATCTACGTTGAGCTGAGACGATTGATCAATGCGATCAAACGATCGATTTCCGCTTCGGTTGAGTTAAACGAGGTGACTAAGCGCGCAATCATCTCGTTCGCCTGCAAGGCGTTGTCATCCGGCAGTGCGTCGGGATACCAGTCAAACAATGACACGTCGCGAGATAGTCGTTCGAACAGCGATTTATCGAGGAGGATAAAGGTCTCGTTGGATTCACTGTCGAAAGCCAAGCGCACACCCTGCCCACCGGCGATCGACGCGCGCAGATATCGGGCTCGGTCGTTGGCCGTGCGTGCCAGTTCGAGCCAATGGTCATTCTCGAGCCATGCGACCATCTGTGCCCCAAACAGGCGGCTCTTTGACACCAGATGTCCCGAGCGCTTCATGCGAAAGTGAAAATCGGTGGCAAGCGCCTGATCAAAACACACGACCGCCTCACACGCCACCGCACCATTCTTCGTTGCACCCAGACACAGCACATCGACGCCCGCTCGCCAGGTCAGATCCGCCGGTGCGCAGCCCAAAGCCGCCACCGCGTTGGCAAATCGTGCACCGTCCATATGGAATCGTAGCCCGGCCTCTTTCGCGCATTGTCCCAGCGCGACCACTTCGTCGACCGTGTACACCTGTCCACTTTCATTCGCTTGTGAGATCGACAGTGCGCGTGGTCGAATGTTGTGCGGCGGTTCATTTGGAAACCGTTGCAGCATGGTACGCAACGCGTCCGGGCTTATTTTGAGCGCTCTTGAGGGCACGGGCAGCAGCGATGCGCCGCCACTAAACAGCGCCGGTCCGCTGGACTCGTCGAGTAGTATGTGTGCCTGATGATGGCACACGATGCCATCCCAAGGCTGCACCATACTCGATAGCGCGAGCGAATTCGCCGCTGTGCCGCTCACCACAAAAAACACGCTGAGCTCCGTATCAAAGACGCGTTTCAAGGCCTGCTCAGCGGCCTGAGAAAAGTGATCGTGACCGTAGGCATCGGCCGTGCCGGTAAACGCCTCACTCAGCGCGCGTAAAACCGCGTCGGATGCTCCAGACTGATTGTCGCTGCCGAAATTCATGGCTTACTCCTACTCGGGTACACGCCGTATAGAACCGACACGCTGTGAATGGATTCGTAGACCGACTTTATCATCACGCAGAACGACTGAAAACCAGATCGGACGGGGAGTGATCGTCGGTTTTGTGGATTGAAAACCGCTACGCAAGCGCAGATTCTGGTCAGAATAAGATCGACGCCCGTTGCTCGTGTCGGCTTACGTGGCGTCAGACCGTCACATCTCTTACACTGGATGCATGGGTCACTATGCGGACAGAACGTTAGTCTCACAGCGCGTGCATCGTTGGGCAAAGAGCGCGTTGATCGCGACTGTCGCCGCGTTCATCACGTTGTGCGTGATCCGTGCCTTTCACGCTCGTTCTCTGCCCGATACGGCGCCATGGCATACCGATACGCTCAACAGCGAGTTTCGTGTCCGCGATCATCAACACGGTATTTCGTTTACCGATTATCAACAACTCGAGACGCGATTGGATGCGGAGCCGGCTCAGTTTGTGCAGCACCTAGAAAACGACGCCTCTGTGCGGCATGCGGGGCGCTATGTGTCGTCGAGCAAGCTCAATCCCCAGACCCATACCAAGAACTGGAACTGGTCATTTATTCTGGCGCATGCACATCCGCGCGGGGCGGTGGTGCTCGTCCATGGCGCCTCGGACTCGCCCTATAGCATGCGTGCCCTTGCAGAACGGCTGCATCAATCTGGCTGGACGATCGTTGCCGTGCGACTGCCTGGACACGGTACGCTGCCGAGTGAACTACAGCGCGTTCAGGTTGAGGACTGGCGCGCAGTCGTGCGCAGCGCGGTCGCTCATGCGCGTGATGTGATCGGCGAGAACAGTCCATTGTATCTCGCCGGATACTCAACGGGTGGCGCGCTGAGCGTCGACTATACGCTTGATGCATTGGATGACCCACTGCTTGATGTGCCCGATGGATTGATCCTGTTGTCCCCCGCGATCGCGATTACCCGATGGGCGATGCTCGCCAGAGCCGACATTTTGACTAGTCTGATTCCCGGTTTTGAAAAATTCGCATGGACATCGATTCACCCCGAGTTTGACCCTTATAAATACAATTCCTTTCCTAAGCAGGCGGGACGTCAAACCTATCGATTGACGGTCCGCAACCAACAACGTCTCGACAAATTAGTGGCTCGCCAAGAGTTTGATCGATTTCCGCCGACGTTAACGTTTATGTCGGCCGTCGACACGACGGTTAGCGTGTCCGCGGTGGTTGACCAGTTTTATGCACACACCGATTCAAACAAACAAGCCCTAGTCGTGTTCGGTGTGAATCGCACCAATCAAGCGCTGGGCTTTCTTCGCTCGGACTATCTCGATGCTGTAATGAGTGCCAGAGACGACCCGGGCCGACCGTTCGATCTGACGATTGTGTCTAACGAAAACGCGAACAGTCTGTCTGTGCAGGCCACAACGTGGTGCCGATTGAACCAATGTGAGCGCACACAAGCATTAACACAGCGCTGGCCGGCTGACGTGTTTTCGCTGTCGCATGTCGCTTTACCGTTCGCACCGAACGACCCAATCTATGGCGACACGCCCGGGCCAGATTCACCTGGACCCTTCACGCTTGGATCGCTGCAACCGCGCGGCGAACGCGGTATTCTCGTCGTGCCGATCGAGCAGCTCATGCGACTTCGCTATAACCCGTTTCTGCCGTATCTGCTCGAACGGGTCGACGCCTTTGTCGAACCGACTAGCTCGCCATAACGGGGTTGATACGCCGCCTATGTTGCCATCAATAACTGAGGAAACAATCCATGTCGCCAGTCCTTAAGCGCTTTCAATGGTTGTTGCTACCAATCGCCTTGCTGATCGTTGCCATCGCCGCGCGGTCGCTCGATGCGGAAGGCATCGCCGCTCAGGGCCATTTCGGTATGCTCTCGGTTTTGCCAGCCGCCGCAACACTTGCCATCTGCTTTGCGACACGCAATGTCATACTCGCTCTGTTTGCCGGCGTGTTGTTCGGCTCGGCAATCACTGGCCAATACAATGTTATCGACGCCTTCTTAGTGCCGAGCCTAGGCACGGAAAAGTATGCGCAGATACTGTTGGTGTACTTGTGGGCGCTGGGCGGTCTGCTCGGTATGTGGAATCGCAATGGTGGTGCGCAGTATTTTGGCGACCTAATTTCGCGCCATTTCGTCAAGTCACGGCATTCCGCGCTGTTCTTCACTTGGCTAATGGGCGTGTTGTTCCACCAAGGCGGCACCATCAGTACCGTGCTGACCGGAACTTCAGTAAAGCCAGTCGCCGATCGTGAAAACGTGGCACATGAAGAACTTGCTTACGTAGTGGATTCAACCGCATCTCCGGTTGCCACCATTATTCCATTCAATGTTTGGCCCATTTATGTGGGCGGTTTGATTACGCTCGACAGCCTTGCGCCTATCATCACCGATAGCGAATCGGCCATTTCGTGGTTCCTCAAAGCCATACCGTTCAATTTTTACGGATGGATTGCCGTCTTGTTTACGTTGCTGTTTGCATTTGACAAGCTACCCTTTACCGGCAAAGCCATGCGGCGCGCGATGATACGCGCACGCGATACCGGACAGCTTGATCGACCGGACGCGCAACCGATGCTTGCCAGCGAATTGTCCACCTCCTCGCTCGCACCGAATTACACACCCGCCCTGATCGATTTTATCGCGCCCATCGCGGTGTTGCTTGGCGTCTCCATCGTACCGTGGCTGATCAGTGGCTCGCCGATGGTATTCGAGGCATTTGGGCTGGCCCTGGTCACCGCGGTTATAGTGTCGGTAAGCCGCGGAATGAGTATCGGCGATGCGTTCGATGGATTGGTAAATGGCATCAAAGGTGTCACCATCGGCGCCATTGTGCTGGGTCTGGCGGTGACACTCGGCACGGTGTCTGAGGCCCTCGGTGCGTCGCAGTTTGTTATCGACGCAACGGCGTCTCAGATTGGTAAAGCAGCATGGCTCCTACCCGCTCTACTCATGCTGGTTTGCATGACAGTTGCGTTTTCGATTGGTTCATCGTGGGGAACGTACGCAGTGGTGTTTCCAATCGCGCTACCGCTGGCCTACACGCTGTCGACGGACCCTACCTACTTTCTTCTCAACTTCGGCGCGATTATGGGCGGTGCGGTATTCGGTGATCAGTGTTCACCCATATCGGACACCACGATATTGTCATCTCTAGCGTGCGGTAGCGACTTGATGGACCACGTCAATACCCAGCTTCCCATGGCGTTAACGGCGGCCGGCTTTGCGGCTGCAATCGCCACTGCTGTGGCCATAGTGGTCGTCTAGCCGGCGATCTTATCTCCGACTTAACGCACGATGCGCGCGTTGCACAGGCGCCGCGACACGAGTCGCTTTACGGTATCTTGCCAAGCGGCGACTCGCGCCAATGCAGCCTGGCACAATGACCGAATCAGCGCTCGAAAATGTACTGCGCGTCCGCACCACTTCGAGTTGATGACGACTCTGTGATCAATTGCCATCGGCTACTCAGAGCGTACTCGAGCTTTAATGTCGATACGGGCTCCAGTAGACCGATGCCGTAGCTCACAAACAACTTGGGCGATAAATATTTACCGATGACCAGCGACGCTTGTGTGAGATCTCCGTCGCCGTCCGATTCCAACCCCAGCTGGTCAACGCCCAGTTCGTCGGCCAGCTTTTGTGACAGTGCATCACCGCCTTTCATGCCCAAACTGAGTGCCAATCGGGTAACCAATGTGTTTTCAGACGCGGCGTCCGCATTGAGTGGACGCCCAAAAAGCAGATAAGCCAGCTGATCCGATTCGCTCATTGCCGGCGTAGAAAACACACTGAACTGAGGCTGGGTAAGCCGGCCTCGCGCGAGCACACCCACTTCAATATCGGCAGTCGGCCTGCGACTGGCTCGTAAATCAATACTGGGTTGATCGATTGGACCGCCAGCGTACACCAGGCGCCCAGTCGTAATATCGAGCGTCTGCCCGTACGCCTCATACTTACCCTGCGTTAGGTCGACTTCACCGTTAGCCGTCGTTCGTCGATCGGGCTCCTCAAGGATGGCCACCCGACCCGCTAACTTCGCGCTCAGACCGAGAGCCTCAAGGTAAACATCGTCTCCGAGCACCACATCCAGCTCAGCGCTGAGTTGCCGCGTGGTTTCCGTCTTCTCAACGTCTTGACCGACGATGACTTGGTCCGTCGAGACCTGCTGCGTGCCTTTTGGCAGCCCTTTAAGGTCGATTCGTGCTTTAGGTACGATGAGCAGCCCACGTAGGTCGAGCGCGCCTTCTTCGAGCACCAAGGTCAGGTCTGGAGAGACCCATAATTGGGCTTCCCGCGTATTGACAACTTGCACATTCTGGCCTTTCAAGTCGAATCGACCTCGAGGTTGGGGGGAACTGACATCGAACTCGCCCGCCAGTCGCACCGTTCCTCCGCCCGAAGAGCCGTTTGCCTCAAGCGTAGCAATGCCATCGGGCTTGCCCTGCAGTGTGAGCGCGACATCCGTGAACTCGATGCCCGGCCCCGCCAAGCCAATGGCTCCGTCTTCAAAACGCACAGTGCCCACCAGCTGGGGCTGCCTCAAGGAGCCGGTGACGGACAAACGGCCCGACAGGGCGCCGTCAATCGAATCAAGCTCGCCCACATAGTCGGCTAAGAAATCGGTCTTCGGCAGATTGAGATTCAGATTACCTGACAACGCTCGCTCCAATAGTACGCGGGTACCCGCGCCGACACTGGCACTCAACGCCATGCCACCACCGGACCGAAGCGGCAGATCAGCGCTTAACGCAAGGGTACCGTCCTGGCTCGCCTGAACGTTGAGCGTAGACGGGCCAAAGCGAAGCACCGACCCCGACTGCTCCGCTCGACGGGAAAGCACTTCGACGTCATCGAGTTCAAACACGAATTCACCGAATGATCGTCCGCGTTGATCGACGACAATTTCGCCTCCACCTTCCAGGTTGCCTCGCGCCTTGAGCTCGGAGGGTAAAAAGTGGGCGAGGAGATCGATTGGAAACGCGCGCACCCGTAGATCCGTAACGAAGCCAGTTTGAGTTGAACGCAGGTCTGTGCACAGTGACGATTGACTGCGCTCCAAGCACGCGCGACTCAAGGACACGTTTCCGCCTAAGACGCCGTCTACCGGTGCGGCAAGCCGCCACTGACCGAAATCGTTGGCGTCAATGAATAGCTGTTCGAGCGTGAATCGATAATCAGCATCCGGGCGATGGCGACCGTCCAACGCGATCGTCGACCGCCCAAGTGTGTCGTCGATGGACAGAGTCATCCGATGCATCGATGGCGTACCATCGAGTTCAAGCTCAATGGATTGCGATGCGTAATGACTCAGCGTGAGGCCCTCCACCACCAACTGGCCGGTGCTGCGTCGGTCGCTGGCCGTCAACGTGGCGTCCAAGTCGGCGCGGTCCGCGTGCATCTCGTGGAAACGTAAATTCGTGCCGCGTGCTTTTACCACCGCGACGGGTTCGTCACGTCGGCCGGTGAATACCCCCTCCCCTTCAATCGATCCGGCTAGATCCGGCCATAGGGCATGAAGGTCTGGGCTGTTAATGCGCCAGTTTAGATTAACAGCGTCCTCAATCTTGCCATTTGCCGTAATTCGCGTTTCGCCCGAACGCAACACGAGTTCGCGCAGATTCAACTGCTCCGGTGTGGCGTCGGCGTCTAGGTCAAAGGTGATATCGTAACCGCGCCATGTCCCGTCCCCGCGTGCTTGAACCATCATGTTGATCGAACGAGATGTCGCAACCCCTCGACTCGTACCGGACACGTTCAGCACGCTGGGCCACGCTTGATCAAGCGTCGATAGTCGCAACGCGTCCCCGTCTACGTCAATAGAAAACTCGCCGTCGGTAGGACGAAACGCACCGGTGGCAGACAGGCTGCCCCCAAGTAAACGCGTGACAACGGCGTTCAGTGTTACCTGTTCGGCACCCATTTCACCGCTCATTTCGAGGGCGCCGTTGGCTTCGCTCTTCGAGGCGACGGTGCTGGCCAGTTGATACTGCATACGCGTCACGTCGCCGCGGACATCGAGTCGACCATCAACGCTTGAAACGCGTGCTTCATCGTTTAGTGGCCACTGTATGTGCGGCCAACTCAGCTGAAGATCCACGTGTGGGCGAGGCATCAGATCGACACGACCACCCAGATAGATTTGTGGCGCTTGAACGAGGTCAGGGAACGTGATCGACACGCGCTCGAACGCCCACGCCGACGACGCCAGCGTCGTATCGAGCTTCATCGTGACGGCACCGGCCGGATCATGAACGGTACTGGCATCACCGACGATATCCAGGTTCGTCAAGGGTCCGGAGATGGAAAGGTCCGTGTTCAATGGCATGCCGGGTAAACGTGGATCGATAACGCCAATATCCTCGCTGTCAATTATCACGTTTAGGTTCACACTGGGCGTTACCAGCAGGTCCTCTAACGTACCGCGAACCGACAACGCATACGGTTTCGCCGTCGTATGGTTTAGCGACAACACCGTCAGATTACCCTCCAAATGGGTCGACGACGACAGTACGGCCTGCTCGTTTAATGCGACGCGCGACGTCACCTCAGCGATCAGTGGAAACGGCAACACCGTATCGACCGAACCCGATGCGTGAATCTGCACCTCATCGCTCTCAAGCGCCACTTTGTCAACGGACAGCGTCTGATCAACCCAGCGACCGGTTAGCGAAATACGATGGAATAGCGTTGTTATTGGGTGATGCGCCTGCTGCAGATCGAGCCCATTGACGCGAGCGCTGTCGATGTACAGGTCTACCGGCAGAGAAATCGCGTTCGGTATCGCGACTGATTCGCTTTTTGATGGCGCCCGTTCGGCGTTGTCGACGGTCTCCACAAGGACCGATTCAATATCAATAGATAGAATCCGCCAGGTCATTCGATACCATTTTGACACATCGCTGTTCACGGTAATACGGTCGGTGCTTACACTGGCCGCTTCGCCTCGCCAGCGCACGTTTTCGAGGACAAGCTCAGAAGCCAATGTACCCGCTATGCGTTCGATCGAAATGGACTGATCGGCTCGTTCTAGTGCCGTTCGCAGAATATATCGCGCGCCTGACTCCGACCGCAGCGCCCACAGGCCACCGGCGAGCGTGGTCACAAAAAGCGCAACCAACGCACCCACGACTATCCGGACAGTCACTCGTTTGGTCATAAGTCTGGACCCAGACTGACATGGAGGCGAAAGGCATCACCCAAATCGTTGAGGGCGTGCGCGCCATCAATTCGAAGAACGCCGATCGGTGTTCGATACCGAAAACCAAGGCCAACGCCACTGCGCAGCGCATCGCCCAGCGAATTCACCGCACCACCATGGTCAAAAAACGCCGCAATGCCGTATTTATCATTAAAAAAATAATCGGCTTCGACACTCGCCCCCAACAAATAGCGACCGCCGACACTGGCACCTTCGGCATCCAACGGTGACAGTGATTCGAAACCATAGCCGCGCACAGTCCGATCACCGCCAGAGAAGAATCGTTGGCTGGGGGGCAGACGCGTCAAATCATCCACCTCGGTCATGCCAATGTCGCCGCGAAGCAGAAGACGTGTGCGATCACCGAGCGGCAGAATGAATCGTGTCGCCAATGACGCTTGTACAAACGAGGTGTCGGATAGCACGCTTTTGTGAGCACCATGAACATCGAGTCGTGCGCTCAATCCGCGCCGTGTAAATAAGGCGTCATCCACTTTTTTCCAGGCCAAACTGGCACCGACAATCAAAAGTTCTGAGCGTGCGTCCTCTGCATCACCCAACGCAAACTGCTCGTTTTCGAATTCGAGATAGAGTTGACGGCCGAGTCCTTTCCAACGGTCGTATCGCCGCGCGCCGAGCGAATACAGATCCGAGTCGGTGTCGCCGATCTCAGCGCGATCGAATCGTCCAGAAAACGTCTGTCGATCAATCGCAACATTCTTAATCGGGATACTGTATTGAGCCGTTGCAGTGGTTTTAATTGTCGATACTTGTAGATCCGAACGAAAGGTTGTGCCACGCCCGCTCAGGCGCCGAAATTCGGTACCTAATCGAAACCTCGGACCGGTATCGGTTCCTACGCCGGCACGCGCCGAGTAACGCTGTGAAAGTCGAGTATCCGCCTGCACGACAATCGGTATTCGATGGTCGATGGCGTCCTCACGAGAAGCGTCTATGGTGACATTCTGGAAATATCCGCTGTCGCTTAACGCAAACTGCAGCGCAACCAGTTGATCGGTCGAAAATGGCTCGCCCTCTTTGATCAATATGAAACGCTCGGCAAAGGATTGATCCAATGCGTCTTGTTGGAGATCGATTCGGCCAAAATAAAAACGTGCCCCTACGTCGAGGTGCAGCGTAATCAACGCTTCACGGCGTGCTGGATCCACGCGTATTTGCGACTCTGTCCAACTGGCATCGAGATAGCCTAGGCTGATCGCCGATTGCTGAATGCCCAATTTGAGACGAGAATACGCAGCGTGGTTCAACACCGCGCCTTGCTGAATGACGGAATCCTGGAGGCGCTGCCGCACATCGGGCAGCTCGCCCACTATGTTAGGTAGACGAATATCCAACTCGCTAATGCGCGTTGCCGCACCGACGTCAATCGAGTACGTCGCGCGCCATTCCCTGTCGACTTGCGCAAGTTCGCTGTCAATTTCTGGTGAGTAGTAACCAAATGGCATCAGCGCCTGTCGAATTTCTTCTGGCGCCATCTCATGAAGTCGCCTGATCGTAAAGGGCGTCGGCACATCGTCATTCGACTGCGCCTGGCGGATACTTAAAAAACGTTCAACGTTAGAACGCGGCTCACCGGTCACGCCGGTTATGGTGACCGACACATCCGCGGCCGCAAAACGTGCACACGCCACTAATGAGAGCAAAATCAATAGTGGGCGGCATGGCCGGATTACGTTCTGGGAGTTAGTCACTCTCGCTACACACTGAATCATCGTTGTTGGTCTTATAGAGCGCGGGACCTGCTGTTAGTTCGACCCTGCGCAAGCACTCATCGCCGCGGGTAGGCGTCGACTTTGCAATATGCCAGCGACCCCAATCGCTGGGTTAGACGTACCCCTTTCGACTTGGGTTTTGTTGACACTGCACCGAACGAAAAACGGTCGCATCGGTTTCACGAGCGCTCAGTCGGTCAGATAGCGACGAACGCGCCGTTCGAGGCCAGCGGACGTCAGTCCGGTCTTACGCGCGATAACAAGCGCATCCTCGACCGTCAAATCGTGCTGCTCCACCAAATAGACGGCAACCCACGCGGACACTCGGTTGCCCGACGCACAATGAAGTAATACTGAGTCCCCTTGCTCGATACGCTGAGTGATGGCATTCAGCGCCTCCGCGTCGAGCGTGTCGGATGCTCGGCTGATGGGAATCGAATAATAGTCAATACCCATCGACTCAACGTAGGCCTGCTCGTCCCAGCGCATTTCGCGCGGTGCGCGCGCATTAATCACCGTTGTAACGCCCAGTAGTTTGGCCGCGTCCAAGTTGGCTGCAGACGGCTGGCCGGCGATAATAACGCGCCCCAGCCTGACCGCATGAAGGTCGGCGCCGAGTGTATCAACGCGCTCGACGGCGGCATGAGAAGGCGTATCGGCGATCGCCCAATTGGTCAACATGAGCCCGACGAGAAGACACGCTGTCCGAGCATATTGGCGATACGACGGCATCAGATTTCTCCTGTCAGGACCATTACAACGCTGGCGTTGCCACTTTGCCGGGCACTCGAATGTCCTCCACCAACGCCTGTATGTGCAGAGGCGGAGACGCGGTAAAGCGTCGCACCGTGTAAGCGACCGCAAAATTGACGACGGCACCTACCGCACCAAACGCGTTGGGTTCGATACCCAAAAACCAATTGGGCGATAGATCTCCGAGGAACGCCGTGCTTTGGACAAACATAATACCTTTGTGTTGAAACACGTAAAGCAACGTCACGGACAACCCCGCGACCATGCCCGCAATCGCGCCTTCTCGGTTCATGCGTTTGTCAAAAATGCCCATCATAAGCGCAGGAAAGAGCGACGAAGCGGCCAAGCCAAACGCGAGTGCCACCGTGCCCGCGGCAAAATCGGGCGGATTGATGCCTAGATAACCCGCGAACAGCACGGCGGCCGCCATCGCCACTCGACTGGCCACCAGCTCACCTCGCTCGGAGATACTGGGTTTGATGACGCCTTTCAAAAGGTCGTGCGAAATGGCGGAGGCAATCGCCAATAATAAACCTGCGGCAGTCGACAGTGCCGCCGCCAGACCGCCCGCCGCAACCAGCGCGATGACCCAGTTCGGCAATTTGGCAATCTCCGGGTTGGCGAGCACCATGATGTCGGGATCCACTTTGATCAGCTCATTGTGCGTGTCGTCTGCCACATATTGAATCCGGCCGTCGTTGTTCTTATCTTCGAACTGGAGCAAACCGGTTTTCTCCCAGTTTTTGAACCAGTCCGGTCGCTCGGCGTACAACAGATTTTCCCCCTGGGCTGGTTGCACGGTTTCAACCAGATTTAGGCGTGCCATTGCCGCAACCCCTGGCGCCGTTGTGTACAAAATTGCAATAAAGAACAACGCCCAGCCCGCGGACGAACGGGCATCACGCACTTTGGGCACGGTGAAAAAACGAATGATCACGTGCGGAAGTCCAGCCGTGCCGATCATTAAAGACAGCGTGTAAGCAAACATATTGATCTGCGACAGTCGCACAGACGTGGAGTATTCCTTGAACCCCAGATCCGTCACAATCAGATCCAATTTATCGAGCAAGTACGTATCGCTGCCCGTCAGTGTCGCGCCGAGACCAAGCTGAGGTATTGGCATTCCGGTCAGGCTAAGGGAAATAAAAATCGCTGGGATTGTGTAGGCGAAAATCAACACGCAGTATTGGGCAATTTGCGTGTAAGTAATGCCCTTCATGCCACCCAGAACCGCGTAGAAAAATACGATGGCCATTCCGATGAGCAGACCGACGGTGTAATCCACCTCGAGAAAACGCGAGAACGCGACGCCGACGCCTTTCATTTGCCCGATCACGTAGGTTACGGAAGCCACAATCAGGCAGATAACAGCGACGATGCGTGCCGTACGCGAATAAAACCGGTCGCCGATGAACTCTGGAACCGTGAATTTACCGAATTTTCGTAAATAGGGTGCAAGCAACAGCGCCAGCAGCACATAGCCGCCCGTCCAGCCCATCAGAAAGACCGCGCCCCCGTACCCCATCACGGCGATCAGTCCGGCCATCGAGATAAAGGACGCCGCACTCATCCAATCCGCGGCGGTGGCCATGCCGTTTGCAATTGGGTGAACACCCCCCCCGGCGATATAGAAATCGCGCGTGCTGCGGGCACGAGCCCAAACGGCGATGCCCACGTACAGGGCAAAAGTGAGGCCGACGATCAAGAACGTGAGCGACTTGAGTGACATGACCTCAATCCTCGCGAACGTCAAACTGTCGATCGAGGTGATTCATTTGCCACGCATAGACAAAAATCAGCACCACAAATACATAGATCGATCCCTGCTGAGCAAACCAGAAGCCCAACTTGTAGCCGCCGAGGCGGATGGTGTTGAGCGGCTCAACGAGCACGATGCCAAACAGATAGGAAACGACAAACCAGATAGACAGCAAAATTGCGACCAGTTTAAGGTTTGCGCGCCAGTAGGCTCTGCGCTGTTCCGGACTCATTAGCCTCCTCCCGAATAGTTCGTCATTGCCCCACGCCGACGCCTGGCCACCCTCACCGTGTGAACCCGACACCAAGGCGGTGCTCAGCATACGGCTGATCTTCTCAGCAAGGATAACGGTTGTGGATAGGGCGGCGGTTTGTCAGCGGCGAGCGAACGCACTATGACCCCAGTAAATGACCCGTATCCGCGTGATAATCTTAATTAATAAAGAATCTTAACATTATGTTTTACAAACATTATATTTGATTATTTCGCTCACGCCGTGACGGCTAACGCCCGGGGACCCACTCGATCTTAGGGCATCAGGCGGCTTGATTCTGCGCGATGAGCTTGAATAAATTCATGACCGCGGGCATCGAACTGTCACGAATTCGCGCAACCATACTCATCTGTTCGGCGTTTTCTGGATCCATATCTCGCACGGTGGCACCCAGCGGACTCAAACGGCACTGGTTAGTCCAGTCGCGAACCACCTTATTCGAATTCCATTCCTTTTGGTTCATCATGTTGCCGGCAAACGAGGCAAGGTACTGATCCGGATTATCGGCCAATATCACCGGTGCACAGAGTTTGTTTTTTTCCTTGCGCCCCTCAACCCGCGCTTCGACAAAGGCGGCAAGCGCGGCACTGAAAGTCACCAATGGTGCTCGTAGCGCCTGCAACGTGATGAGCCCGTCCTGGAACACTGGTACGGATTCTGTCGTGTCAAAACCGACTGCGGTCGCTGTGCAGTCGATGTAGAGCGTGTCGGCACTGGTCTTGATCGATTCGCCACCCACCGTCGTCAACGTATCCGGTCCGATGGTGGCGATACGTCCTTGCCGGATAACGTTATCGATTCGCCGGAGCTGATCGATTTCACCTTGTGAAATGGTGGCGTAATGGAACATTGTTGGCAGCCGCTCACGGTCTACTCTTAGCATCGCTCCACAGGCCTCAAATCCGAGAAAGATCTCCTCCGTGCTCGACGCGTCCTTGATCGCCTCGAGTTGTGATGCAAAACCGCCGACGGAGTCCGCGAAAAATTCCGCGCCGGGTTGAGTAGTGCGGCGGTTGATCAACCACGAATCCCGAGGACAGACCCAACTAATGCGATCGGGCTCAACCTGATTGTCCAGCAACCAAATGAGGGCATCCATACCCGTTTTTCCGCCGCCAAGCACCGTGTATCGCGCGGCGCCAGCTGCCCGGCGAGGCAGCTCGTTGGGAATGATGCAGTGGACGCCCTCTTCTACGTCAAATTTTGGCGTGTGCGTAGCGGGGATCGACGTTTTATAAAAGGTGCCGTCTACCACACTCTTGGCCACCGACACGTGATACGTATTCTTTGACACCAAAGAGCGAATTTCACCATCGCCTTGATAGCGACACATCGGTAAATAGGTGACCCGACCAGACGGTAAAAACGTCTCTCTCATGACCTGCTCAAAATACGCCAGCACCTCGGCACCCGAGGCCATCTCGTAAAACCCTTTGTTGGAGCCGATCGTGTCGATACGCTGTGATCCCAGCGACTTCGATGACACACCGTAATAGGCAGAAGGCTGATGCAGCCGCACAAATGAATAGGCATCATTCCAATGCCCACCAGGCATGTGGCGGTCGTCAACAATGACAAACGTCGCATCCGTTTCGACGAGCATCGTATCAACAAAGGCCATGCTGACGGCCCCACAACCGATAACTAAATAATCCGCGTTTAGGTTTTGCATGTACAGTTCCCCGTCGCGTCGAGCGAATCGACGCCAATGAGTCGTTAAATCGAGTGCGCTTTAGGTGTCCGAGTAGAGTGAATCGCCACGTGCGTGAGAAGCAGGTGAATCCTTCCGATATCACACAGCGGCATAACCGTGGATCGTCGCCGAATTACTCAAACAAGATGCCCGTTTCCTTTTCATTGGTCGTGATCGGTGAGAACTTTTTCTCCACCTCATGACGTTTGATTTTCTGTGTGGGCGTCAGCATACCGTTCTCGGGCGTCCAGGGCTCTTTAACCACGACAACGCGACCCACTTTGGCATGTGACTCAAGCGTTGTGTTTACCTGATTCAAGGTGGACTCCAACGACACCGATACTTCATCACGTGACGAGTCCAATTCGGGCGCAAGCTGCACCAACGCGACGGGCTGAATCAAGCCAGAGCCGACCAAGCACACCTGTTCGACCATTTCATTTTGCGCGATGAGGCTTTCAATCGGCACGGGTGCCACGTACTTACCTTTGGCTGTTTTGAAGATCTCTTTGGCGCGACCCGTGATTCGGACGTAGCCGTCTTCATCGATTTCAGCGCGGTCACCCGTGCGGAAAAAGCCATCCGCCGTAAATTCTTCGGCGGTTTTTTCAGGTTCCTTATAGTATTCCCGCATGAGCGAGGGGGATTTTATTAATAGCTCCCCCTCTTCGGTCAGTTTGAGCTCAACGCCAGGCAGTGCTTTACCAATCGTACCAATTCGAATCGGAATACCCGGATAGGACTGCGTGCCATAAGCAAACGTCTCGGTCATACCCCAACCTTCTCGCACTGGAATGCCGATACGTTCCCACCACTCCAAGAGCGACGGCGCAATCGGTGCAGCGCCACTGCCATTCCAAGTGGAACGGTCCATACCCAGGCCTTTTGCAATTTTCTTTTTCACCATGCCGCCAACGATGGGCAGACGAATCAGCCGCTCGAGTTTTTCAGGGGGCGTCTTTTCAAACACACCAAGTTGAAAACGCTTCCAGAGTCTCGGCACCGAACCGAATATAGTGGGTCGTACCTCACGCAAGTCGTCAAAAAAGGTTTCCAGCGATTCAGTGAACGCCACCTGTGTGCCGCGATACAGGCTGGCGGATTCGACGTAGGCCCGGTCTGTACAATGCGCCATCGGCAGATACGACAGGATCTTCTCACTGGGCCCACCGTTCCAGACTTCGCCGATATTGGTGCCAACAAATTCGTAGCTCGAAAACGTGTGCACAGCCCCTTTAGGGTTACCGGTACTCCCAGACGTGTACAGGATCGTCATGACATCGTCCATGTCTGGAATCACGACATCCGTGATCGGATCGTGTTTGGCCAACAGATCGTTCCATTGAAGATCGGTTGGTAGTGTGTCGTAGGGATAGGCGATGCTCGTGCATCCCTCGGGGATTGCCTTTTCAAGCCCCTCCGCCTTATCAAGCTTACCGATGAAGACCGCCTTGCACTGCGCGTGTCGAAGCACATAGCCCAGCGTATCGGCGTTCGCTGAGTTGTAAACGGGTACGGACACAAAACCGCCGAGCATGATAGCCAGATCGGAGATGATCCACTCCGCACAGTTCTTTGAAAAGATGCCCACTCGATCGCCGGGCACCAGGCCCATCGCTTGCAGCGCCGCCGCGATACGTCGCGCCTGATCACCGACCTCGCGCCAGCTGAAGCGTCGCCACTGCCGGTTGACAGGTTGATGCAGCCATAAATCATCAGGGGTAGTGGCTTCCCAGTGCAACAACATTTCCTGTGGTGTGCGTCGTGTCGAAGTCATAGCGATGGTTCCTGCGTTGACGGTTTAAGGGTGGCTGGATCGCCGCGCAAAGCGGCTCGCGTCAGTATGCCATGTTAGGTCGAAGTCTGCTGAGCACCGCGAGGATTTAACGACTTAGCGACTAAATCCAGCGCCTCACATGCTCGCAATAACGCCGATAGGCGTTGCCGAAAAGCGCCGTTAAGGCCTTTTCTTCGGGTTTAATCTGAAATTGAGTGATGATCAGCACAAACACGATCAGCAGCGCGCCCGCAATGACGCTACCGAGCCGCACGACAAGACCGCCCAGAACCAACGCCATACCCAAATACATCGGATTGCGCGATACAGCAAAAATGCCGTGGCTGACGAGGCGCGAACTGCGCTCTGGATGGAACGGGTCGATCGTGGTCTTAGCACGCGTAAATTGCCAGGCGGCGATCAGTGCCACTGCGGCACCCAGCACCATGAACAGGCGCGACAGGTGAACAGCAAACGGCACCATGATCGTCAGATCAAACGGGCTGCGCGCGGCGACCCACATCACCACGCCCGTGACAACCATCAAAACCGGAGGCGGTATTCGCAATTTCATGGTCCTCAGTCTACAACGATTCGACGTAGCGAATCAGGCGCTGGCGCGTCGCCGCATTCAACGCGGGTAAGCGACCGGCCGCCATGTTTTCGTGCATGTGATCGGTTCGTCGCGTGGCCGGAATGACATTGGTCACCGCGGGATGTGACAAGACGAACTGCAGTAACACCTGAGCCCATGATGACGCACCGAATTCTGTTAGCCATTCTGGCAAAGGATAGGGGGCCAGCCGTTGAATCAAAGCACCGGTTTGGAACGGCCGGTTTATCACGACCGTCACGCCGCGATCGTGTGCGGCGGGCAGCAGACGTCGCTCCGCTTCCCGATTCGCCAGACTGTAGGACATTTGCAGACAGTCGAGCGACTCGCTGCGAAGCACTTTTAGCATCTCATCGTGTCGTCGACCATGCGAGGTTGTGACCCCGAGTGATCGAATTGCCCCCGCTTCTTTGGCTTCGCGCAGCATGGGTAGGTGATCGCGCCATTTCAGCAAATTGTGCACATACACCAGATCGAGGGTCGACTGACCCCAGAGCGCTTGCGACGTGCCGAGCTGCTCCGATCCCCGGGAGGCAGCGACCGTCCAGATTTTCGTGGCCGACAGCACCGAACGCGTCGGGCTTGGCCTACGCGCCAACAGCGTCCCGATCACCTTTTCAGCCCGACCATACATTGGCGAGCTGTCGATCATGCCGCCACCGTGTTCGACAAAAGCCTCGAGTACCGCTTGCCGAGCGTCGTACAACGTCGGTTCGACATCGAACGTTAGCCATGTCCCCATGCCGACGGGCTGTTGATTGCGCAAAGCTGACCAGTCCAGGGGTACCGGCGATATCCGCTCGGTCGACTGGGCCAACGTGACCGATCGCGTGCTGATCGCCGCGGCGGCAGCCAGGCGTAGAAAGGCGCGCCGACCGACGCGATACGTCATTGGGTGTAGGCCTCGGGACAACTCAAGACTCAGCCTGGCGTTTATCTTGCGTTCGGTGTTCAAAATCGCTTGCGTCGTGCCGCTCGTGCAGCTGCTCGGACAATTCGCCCCAAGCACGATTGACCATCCTTCCTCGCTGCGCCGCGGGTCGCTCATCGATCACGCGGGCCCACCGCGTCACGTGTTGGTAGCTCGCCACGTCCAAAAATTCAGCGGCATCGTACAACCGACCCAATACCAGTGCACCGTACCATGGCCAGATAGCGATATCGGCAATCGAATACCCATCCGAGGCCATATAGGCCGTGTTTGCCAAGTGTCGGTTGAGCACGTCGAGCTGACGCTTGGTTTCCATGGCAAATCGATTAATGCAGTACTCGATTTTCTCGGGCGCGTAGGCGTAAAAGTGACCAAATCCACCGCCTAAATAGGGCGCACTCCCCATCTGCCAGAATAGCCAGGACAGACACTCCGTTCTTGCCGCATGATCGGTGGGCAATAGCGCATCAAATTTTTCTGCAAGATAGAGCAATATCGCGCCGGATTCGAAGACGCGTGTGGGTGTTGGCGTGCTGCGATCCACGAGTGCCGGAATCTTAGAGTTCGGATTGACCGCCACGAAACCATGCCCGAATTGATCGCCTTCTTGGATATCAATCTTGTAGGCGTCGTAGTCCGCGGCTTTGCCCAATTCCAGTAACTCCTCGAGCATCATCGTCACTTTGACGCCATTGGGTGTGGCTAGGGAGTAAAGCTGTAGCGGATGCTCACCAACGGGCAATTCCCGATCGTGCGTGGCGCCGGCGATGGGACGATTAATCGCCGCAAATTTGCCCCCGCTGGCCTGATCCCATTGCCACACGGCAGGTGGTGTATACGGTGTAGTGGACATACAAATACTCTCCAAATGGTGCGGAACAGCCGAATCACTCAACGACTCAAGCGATTGGAACGGGGTGTATGCGTTAACCTACCAGCCTTTCCACGTTACAAATTCATCGAGCGAAGCACGTTCCGTGCGCCAGCCATTTATGCTGGCCGATTCATCTTTATACCCAATAGCCAATCCACAGAACACCATGTGCTCTTGGGGTAGCTGCAAAAACTCTCCCAGTGCTTTAGACCATACCGACCAGGACTCTTGAGCACAGGTGTGCAATCCTTCTTCTCGGGCCAAGAGCATGAGGGTTTGAATAAACATGCCCATGTCGGACCATTGCCCTTCCTCCATCGACCGGTCCAGCGTGAAGAACATTGCCGCAGGGGCGCCGAAAAAACGGAAGTTGTTACCGAACTGTGCCATGCGCCCAAGCTTGTCTTCGCGCCGAATCCCGATTGAGGCATACAAGTCTTCGCCGCACCGAAATCGCCGGGTACGGTAGGGTTCTTTGAGTTTGGGTGGATAAATGTTGTAATCGCCGCCCTCCCCCATCGGAGATTTGACCATACGTGCTTCGATCTGGTGTTTGAGTTCGTCCAGCGCATCGCCACCGACCACGTGCACCCACCAAGGCTGAAGATTGCCACCCGACGGTGACCAACGCGCCTTTTCCAATAAGCCTGTGAGTTGCGCTTTCGACACCGGTTCATCGGTGAAGGCGCGAACTGAGTGGCGCGATGAAACGGCCTCTGTCACGTCCATTTTGTTGCCTCCTGCCCATTCGAGTCGCCTACCGGCGTGTTCAGCAGGCGATGACGACACAATTGTGTTCTAAAGGATAACGCAATCGGCATCACCCGTCTCTGGCCGAAACAATCAATCGCTTTAGTCGAGCGAGATCACATACTAATTGCGCCGGTCAAACGACGGCGTTATCCTCAAACCATGTTTACGCGCGCCCGACCGGTCTTCCTGCTCGCCTCCCTCGCCACCGCGTTTATTGTTACTACGTTTAGCCACGCTCAAACGCCCGTCACGGTTGCCGTTGTCACCGACGGACCGCTCTATCAACTGCAGGATGTTGAGGCGACGTTTCGCGACGAACTACTGAGCCTCACCGCGGGCGAGTTCGACGTCGAATTCAAGCCACTGGTGGCGGAATGGTCAGCGACCAGCGTCGAGCAGGTCATGCAGCAGGCCTATGCGGACCCGACCGTGGACATGGTGATGGTTGTCGGTATTGCGGCCAATCAAATTGTCGTGTCACGGGCCAATTTTCCGAAACCAACCTTTTTGCCGTTTGTGTTTAACCCTGACATCGTCGGTGCGCCCTCTGACAATGGCCGCTCGGGCACCGCAAATCTAAATTACCTGGCCGACCAGATTCCAATCGATCAAGACTTCGCCGCTTTCCGGCGGGTGGCCCCCTTCAATCGCGTGGCGTTGATTTCTGACCAGGTCATTATTAACAGTCTCCCACAAGGCCCGGCCACAATTCAGCGCGCAGCGCCGGACGTGCGATTTTCAGTCGTGGGGCACGATGGCGTTCGTCACGATCTGATTAATTTGCTGCCAGATGACACCGACGCGGTGATGCTCGGAGGATTACCCCGCTTGCCCGCACCGCTGTTCGATCAGTTTTTGAATGATCTTGCCGACGCGGGCATACCCAGCTTTAGCCTGGTCAGTGAAGCCGAGGTTAGACGGGGCGCCTTGGCCGCCTACACTACACTCACTGATTTCACCCGCCTCGCTCGACGCAATGCGCTCAATATGCAAGCCGTGATGCTCGGTGAGCGCGCACAGGATCAGCCCATCGCATTTGAAGGCAAACGCCAACTCACTATCAATCTCAAGACAGCCCGCCGAATTGGCCTATCGCCGCGTTTCGATGTTCTCAGCGAGGCGGAGGTGATTGAGGATGACATTGAAACGGTAGGGCCGGTGTTGACACTCGAGCGCGTCGCACGCCTCGCATTGGAGAACAATTTGGGGCTGGCGGCGTCGGAACTCGATGTGGCCTTAGGCGCTCAAGATGTGAAAAGCGCAAAAGCCAACCTACTGCCACAGTTAAGCATTGGGGCCAGTCGCACCGCTCGGCGCGATTCGGCGCTGATTCGCGGCGCTGGATCCGCCGAGCGCTCATCGTCCGGTGCGCTTACCCTCAATCAGATCGTGTGGTCCGACGCGGCGCTATCTGGCTACCAACAGCAATCGCTCTTGCAACAAGGACGCATCGCGCGATTCTCGGCACAACGCCTTGATCAGATACTCGATGCCACCACGGCCTATCTCCAGGCGTTGCGCGCCGACAACCAATTGCGCATACAGCAGGACAATCTACGCTTGAGTAAAGCCAATCTGGATTTAGCCGTAGACCGCGTCCGTATCGGTTCCGCCAGCAACGCCGATGTATTTCGTTGGCAGGCAAACCTCGCGGCCGCCCGCTCGTCTGTGTTGGCAGCACAGGCCAGCAGTCAGCAGGCGCGTGAAGCCCTCAATCGGGCCTTGAACCAGCCCATAAGCCAGCCGCTTCAGCTTGATGTGCCGACACCTGGCGCGCCATTTTCGTTAACGCCGGCCGAATTTGAAACGCTGATCGACAATCCCAAGCGTTTCGGTTGGTACATTGATTTCAGCATCGAAAAGGGGCTTGAGCGCGCGCCTGAACTTGCGGTAAGTGTTGCTGAATATTCGAGTGCGGTTGGGGAAACGAAGATCATTGATCTCAGCGATGGGACGCGTGTGACCCTCGGCGCTGCATCGGCAATGAC
>JBCCHD010000046.1 GCA_039028935.1 Pseudomonadota bacterium
CGTCGTATGGTATAAATCGCGCGCTTTTTTAGCAATCCATTACACACACGCGCTAACAACGCCCGGCTGGGTGCCGCCTGTGAAAACAGACGGTTGGCAGGGTAGGGCGCGTGGAGGCTTAACCCGATTAGGAGAATATTATGGCGTCCGTATCCATGCGGCAAATGCTGGAAGCTGGTGTGCACTTTGGTCACCAAACCCGCTTCTGGGACCCGAAAATGGCCCCTTACATTTTCGGCGAACGAAACAAAATTCACATTATTAATCTTGAGAAAAGCCTTCCTCTTTTTAACGAGGCGACGGGCTTTGTCAAAAACCTTATCTCGAATGGTGGCTCGGTCATGTTTGTTGGCACCAAGCGGGCTGCGCGCGACACGTTGGCCGAAGAGGCGCGGCGTTGCGATATGCCGTTTGTCAGCCATCGTTGGTTGGGCGGCATGCTGACCAATTTCAAAACGGTCAAGCAATCCATAAAGCGTCTGAAAGATCTTGAGGCGATGGAAGAAACGGGCACCTTTGAAGCCCTAAGCAAAAAAGAAGTGCTGGGTCTTCGTCGGGAAATGGAAAAACTCGAGCGTAGCCTGGGTGGCATCAAAGACATGCCCGGACTGCCGGATGCGATTTTTATAATCGATGTGATGCATGAGCGCATTGCGATCAATGAAGCGAAGAAGCTCGGCATTCCGGTGATCGGTGTGGTCGATACGAACAGCAATCCGGACGATGTTGACTATGTGATTCCGGGCAATGACGACGCGATGCGGGCGATTAATCTGTACACCCGCGCCATCGCCGAAGCCGTCCTGGAAGGCAAGGCTTCGGTGCCGGAAATCGCGGCTGGCGACGACGATTTTGTTGAGCTGGATGAAGACGGCAAGCCGAAGAAAAAGCGTGCCGCGCGCAAACCGGCGGCTAAGAAAGCCCCCCGAAAAGCCGCGTCGAAAGACACTGACGCGCCAGCGGAGGCCGCGGCCGAGAAAGCCGACGGCGACAGTGACAGCAAGGACGAAGCACCTGCGGCTGACGCTTAACGCACTGTAGGGCGCCGCCCCGGTTCGGGGGCGGTGCCTTTTTCCGAACGACTATTAATTTTGTAAGAGGATTTAGCCATGTCTATTACGGCATCCATGGTGAAGGAACTTCGCGAGCGCACGGGCGCTGGCATGATGGAATGTAAAAAAGCGCTGGTCGCAAGCGGTGGTGATATTGAAGCTGCGGTGGAAGACATGCGTAAGAGCGGTGCCGCCAAAGCCGACAAGAAGGCAGGTCGCGTGGCGGCCGAAGGCAAGATTGTCATCAAGCATGCGGACAATAAAGGCGTGCTGGTGGAAGTGAACTGCGAAACCGATTTTGTGGCCAAAGATGACAATTTTGTTGGCTTCGCCGATAGCGTGGCGGATGTCGCGGCGAGTGGCGATGCAGCGGACGCGGACGCGTTGTCGTCGGCAACGCTTTCGTCAGGCGAGTCGGTAGACGATGCGCGTCGTGCGCTGATCAGTAAGCTTGGTGAGAACATTACCGTTCGGCGCCTCGCTCGCGTTGGTGGTGGCAACAACATGGCCGCCTATTTGCACGGTGCTCGAATCGGTGTGCTGATTGCGCTCGATGGCGGGGACGAAGACCTGGCGCGCGATATTGCCATGCACATTGCGGCTCTTAACCCGGTCTGCATTGAGCCTTCCGATGTGCCCGCCGATCTCGTGGCGAAAGAACGCGACATCAAAGAGGAGATGGCACGGGCCTCGGGCAAGAAGCCGGAGATCATGGAGAAGATGGTTGAAGGACAAATGCGCAAATTCGTCAATGAAATTTCATTGACCGGGCAGGCCTTTGTCAAAGATCCGGATCAGACGGTCGGCAAGCTACTCAAAGGCGCCGGAGCCTCTGTCGTCGACTTTGTTCGGTTCGAAGTGGGTGAGGGCATCGAGAAGAAAACCGAGAATTTCGCCGAAGAAGTGATGAAACAGGTCAGCGACAGCAGTAGCTGAGCGGTCGTCGGGTCTCCTGCAGGGGGCGCAGATGGCCATCTGGTATAAATTCGGACCGGCTGCGCATTCTTGATGTAGAATGTCGCTGCCCGCAAAACCCCGCCGCTGCGGGGTTTTGTTTATACAGTGAGTGCACCATGAGCGAAACATCGAGTCCCAACGTTAAACGAATCCTTCTCAAGTTGTCCGGTGAGGCGTTGCTGGGAGATGTCGACTACGGCATCGATCCCAATGTCATTAAGCGTATCGCCAACGAAATTCGTGAGGTGACGGCGTTGGGTGTGGAAGTGGGCGTGGTCATTGGTGGCGGCAATATTTTTCGCGGCGAGGGGCTGGCGCGTTCCGGTATGGATCGAGTCACCGGCGATCATATGGGCATGCTGGCCACAGTGATCAACTCGTTGGCGTTACAAGATGCGTTAGAGAGTGCCGGTGCCTATGCGCGCGTGATGTCGGCGTTGTCGATACACGATGTGTGCGAAGACTACATTCGACGTCGCGCAATTCGCCATCTTGAGAAAGGTCGAGTCACCATCTTTGCGGCGGGCACGGGAAATCCTTTTTTCACAACCGACACGGCCGCGGCGTTGCGCGCCACCGAAATAGGCGCGGATTTGTTGCTCAAAGCCACCAAGGTGGACGGTGTCTATTCATCGGATCCGATGAAAGACCCCTCGGCCAAACGCTATGATCAGCTTTCGTACACCAAAGTGCTGGTCGATGATTTGCGGGTAATGGACGCGACCGCGGTCGTCATGTGCCGTGATAACGAA
This sequence comes from Pseudomonadota bacterium, assembly GCA_039028935.1. NCBI lineage: Bacteria > Pseudomonadati > Pseudomonadota > Pseudomonadota bacterium. The sequence continues at coordinate 2,762 of JBCCHD010000046.1, forward strand.
ATGCCGCTCGTGGTGTTCAATTTGTTTCATTCTGGCAGTCTCGTTAAAGCTGTCATGGGGGAACCTGTCGGCACGCGTGTGTCGAACGAGGGATAGTAAGGAGTATTTGCAGCATGATTGACGATATCAAATCGGATGCCGATGAGCGCATGGCCAAGAGTGTAGAAGCGCTGCGTGGGGTGCTGAAGAAAATCCGCACGGGTCGTGCGCATGTGAGCCTGCTCGATCAGGTTACCGTTGAATACTATGGCTCTCAGGTTGGGCTTTCTCAGGTCGCCAATGTCGCCGTCGAAGACGCGCGCACACTTACCGTCACGCCTTGGGAAAAACCGATGGTGGCGGTGGTCGAGAAGGCGATCATCAATTCGGATCTTGGTCTCACACCCAATAGTGCGGGTATGACCATACGCGTGCCGTTGCCGCCGCTCACTGAAGAACGGCGCAAAGACATGATCAAATTGGTCAAACATGAGGCCGAACAGGCAAAAATTGCAATTCGTAACATTCGTCGAGATGCGCTTCAGAGTGTCAAAGAACTGGTCAAGGAAAAGGAAATCGGTAAAGACGACGAGCATCGCGCTCAGGAAGAAATGCAGAAAATCACCGACGCCCGTGTTGCCGAAGTGGATGCGGTGTTGGCCGACAAAGAATCCGAGCTCATGGAATTCTAACGACGCACTTCGCGACGTTATTTGCCATGGCCCATCCAAACCCGCATAGCGCACCGCTCGCCGAGCCAGTATCACCGTATCCGCGACACATCGCGGTGGTGATGGATGGCAATGGTCGCTGGGCCCAAGCACGCGGCAAACGGCGCACATTCGGACACCGCGAGGGCGTGACCACCACGCGAAAAATTGTCGAGTATTGCGGTGAACTGGGCATTGAAGTGCTCACGCTGTTTGCTTTTAGCAGCGAAAACTGGAATCGCCCAGACGATGAAGTGGGCGTGCTTATGGCGCTGTTCATCGAGGCGCTCGGCCGCGAAGTGAAAGATCTGCACAAGAAAAATGTGCGGCTTGAATTCATTGGTGAACGAGAGCGTTTGTCGAGCAAGCTGCAGCGTAAGATTGCTGAGAGCGAAGCGCTCACACAAAGCAACACCGGGCTTAAGTTATACATCGCTGTGTCCTACGGCGGGCGCTGGGATATCTGCAGTGCGACGCAGCGCGTGGCCGAGCAGGTGGCCGACGGCAAGCTCGCGGCCGGCGACATCACCGAGGAACTGATTCATCAGCATATGGCGTTGGCGGGTGTGCCGGATCCCGACCTATTTATCCGCACGGGTGGTGAGCAGCGGATCAGCAACTTCCTTTTGTGGAATTTAGCCTACGCGGAGCTCTATTTTGCGGAGTGTTTGTGGCCGGATTTTAGTGCCACCGAGCTCGATGCGGCGCTCGCGTACTATGCGTCGAGACAGCGTCGATTCGGTGGTGTGCCGGGTTTGCACGGCGATTCTTGATGCTCAAAACACGCATCATTACCGCGGTAACCATGGTGTTTCCGCTCATTCTATTGCTGGTGTTCTCGCCACAACCGTGGCCGTTACTGATCGGTTTTGCGCTGTACACACTGGCCGCTTGGGAGTGGTCTCAATTAATGCCGGGTCAGTCTACGGCTCAGCGCGCGGGACTGACGACCGCGTACGTTACGTTGCTCGCGATCGTCACGTTTGCGGTGCTGGAAGCGGGTAGCGGCAACGAGGTCTGGTTCGGATTGCTTGGGCTGCTGGTGCTCGGTGCGCTCGGTTGGTGGCTGATTGCCGCTGTGCTGGTCGTGCGCTATCCGTTTTCTCCGCCCACGTGGCTCATTGCGGTGAGTGGTATTTGGGTGATCGTACCGGCTTTTGCCGTGGTGGCTCAGGTGGATTCAGGCGGATGGGGACAGCCAGCGCGACTTCTCATCCTCACGTTTTTGATCGTCTGGGCGGCCGACATCGGCGCCTACTTCTGCGGGCGTGCACTGGGGCGACACAAGCTTGCGCCACGCGTGAGCCCCGGCAAGACCTGGGAAGGGCTTGTCGGAGGGGCGATCCTCGCACTCGTGGTTGTCGCCGGATTGGCGCACTACTTTGAACAACCCCTGCTTGTGTGGCTGCCGCTCACGCTAGTGGTGGTGTTAGCCTCCGTGATCGGTGACCTGATTGTCAGCTTGTTCAAACGCCATGCGAGCGTCAAAGACATGGGGCGTGTGTTTCCGGGTCACGGCGGCATTTTGGATCGTTTCGACAGCTTCTCGGCCGCGGCTCCGGTGCTGTATGGTCTGCTGGCTGTGACCGGACTTGCGCCGTCGGTGTGACTCGCCAGGCCTCTGGCTTAGGAGGGTTAGCGTCGCGCGGGGCGGGTGCCCGCCGCGGTCGGTTCAGTCACTCGGCCTCGCGATCGGGAACCTCCGGTAGGCGGTACGGTCGTTTATAGCTGGCACCTGCGTGTCGACGAGGTACAATTCAACAGGTTGCTCGCCGGGCTCAGGTCGGGCGCCATAGACCCCACTCGACGGGAGCCGGGAAACCTTGGACATCCTCAGTCTCATTCAAACCATACTGTTTGCTCTGTTGGCCATCGGTATTTTGGTCACCGTACACGAATATGGGCATTACATTGTGGCCCGCAAGCTCGGCATCAAGGTGCTGCGTTTCTCCGTTGGCTTTGGCAAGCCGATTTGGCGTAAACGTGCGGGCGTGGACAACACCGAGTATGTGGTGTCGCGCTGGCCCCTCGGGGGCTACGTCAAGATGCTCGATAGCCGAGACGGCGACGTAGCACCACAGGACCGGCATCGTGCGTTTAACCATCAACCGGTATTCAATCGCATACTGGTTTTGCTCGCCGGGCCGGTGTTCAATTTTATTCTAGCGATCGTCTTTTTCTGGGCGGTGTTTGTATTGGGCGTCGCCGGTATGAAGCCGATTGTCGGCGAGGTGCGGAGCGATTCGCGCGCGGCGGAGGCTGGCCTGGAATCGGATGATCTCATTGTGTCGGTCAATGGGGACGATGTGCTGTCGTGGAGCGATGCGCATATGGCCATGCTCGATGCCGTCATTAATGCACCGACCATCGATTTGGTTGTGCGCAATAAAGACAGCCAGCGCACACGTCGCGTCACGATTAGCGAACTTGGTGATCGCAAAGCGCTCACTGAACCCGAAGCCCTGCTCACTGGCCTAGGCGTAACACCTTGGGCACCCACCACCGTACCGCTGGTCGGTGAGGTGTTGAGCGGATCCCCAGCCTCGGCGGCAGGTTTTGAAATCGATGATCAGTTGATTCGTGTGGCGGATGAGCCCACGCCCACCCGCACGGACGCCATGCAACGGCTTCGTGCGTATCCGGATCAACAGATCGAGGTGGTTGTGCTTCGTGATAATCAGGAGCAACGATTACCTGTTCTTCTGTCATCAGTGTCCGCGAATGGCGAGCGCATTGGCCGGCTGGGCGTCACGTTTAAACCGAGTGACGCTGCGCGTGCTGAATGGGATGACGCACGCGTGATTCGCAAAATGTCATTGATTCCCGCGCTGGGTCGAGCGGTCTCGGAGACCGGCAGTATGTCGGTGATGATGGTCAGTATGCTGGGTAAAATGCTGGTGGGTCAGGTGTCGGTTAAAAACATCAGTGGGCCCCTAAACATTGCTCGGTTTGCCGGATACACGGCAAAACAAGGGCCCACGTATTATCTGCGCTTTTTGGCGCTATTGAGTCTGAGTTTGGGCGTGCTCAATTTACTGCCCATTCCCATGCTTGACGGCGGCCAGGTGGTCTATCAGGTCGCCGAGGCGATCAAGGGAAGCCCGGTATCAATGCGGGCCGAACTGATCGGCCAGCAGATTGGCATTGCGCTACTACTCATCCTAATGTTCTTTGCGTTTCGCAATGATCTGGTCAGCATTTTCGGCTAAGGAGTCCTGCTGATGCGAATAGTTTTTTGGTTAACCCTCGCTGCGGTTTCGGCGGCGGCGACATTGGCTTCTTGGCCCGTGCTCGCGCAGTCCGATCCGAACTTCGTGGTGCGTAATATTCGACTCGAAGGTCTGCAGCGAATCAGTGAGGGGGCCGTGTTTAATATTTTGCCGGTCGATATCGGCGACGAGATGAACGAGCGGCGCATTCAAGAAGCGTTGCGGGCGACCTATCGCTCCGGCTTTTTTCGAGATGTAACCATGCGCCGAGACGGCAGCACGCTTGTTGTGGTTATGCAGGAGCGACCGTCAATCGCCAGCTTCGATATATCCGGTAACAAGGACATCAAAACCGAAGACCTGCGCGAGAGCCTGCGCTCCTCGGGTCTTGCCCCTGGATTATCGTTTGACAACACGCTGCTGGGGGAGGTCGAACAGTTTCTGACCCAGGAATATTTCTCGCGAGGTAAATACGGTGCGGTGGTCGAGACAGAAGTGGAAGAGCTCGACGACAACCGGGTCAAAGTTGCCATCGACATTGTCGAAGGCGATCGCGCTCAAATTCGCGACATCAACGTCGTGGGTAATACTGTCTTTGGTGATGAGGAACTTACCAAAGACTTCGAGCAGAAGACGCCCAACTGGCTGTCGTGGTTTCGCAAGGACGACCGGTATTCCAAAGAGGCCTTAGAAGGCGATCTCGAAACGCTGACCTCGTATTACATGGATCGAGGGTACGCCGATTTCAATATCGAGTCGTCGCAGGTGGCGATTTCTCCGGATAAAAAGGCGGTGTTTATTACCATCAATGTGAGTGAGGGTGATATCTACACCATCGACGACGTTAAGCTGTCTGGCGACTTAGTCGTGCCGGAAGAGCAACTGAAGGCGCTGGTGTTGTTAAAGCCTGGACAGATGTTCTCGCGTAAGCTCATGACGCAGACGAACGAGTACATTCAATTCCGGTTGGGCCAGGAGGGCTTTGCACGAGCGGAGGTGCAGCCGCTGCCACAGATCAATCGCGAGGACAAAACCATCGATGTCGATCTGCGTGTGGTATCCGGCGAGCGAATTTATGTGCGAAACATTGAGTTCAATGGTGCACAGAGTATTAATGACGAAACGTTGCGTCGGGAAATGCGTCAAATGGAGGGCGGTTGGCTTTCCAATACCGCCGTGGAGCGTTCCGAGGAGTTGGTTCGACGATTGCCGTACATTGAGGAGGTCAGTTCCGAGACGATACCGGTGCCGGGCAGCCCCGACCTAGTGGATATCGCGTTCGATATTAAAGAAGGCCTGCCGGGTCAGTGGGGTGGCGGTGTGGGTTATTCTGGCACGCAGGGTGTGTTGCTGAACGGTAATTTCACCCATACCAATTTCCTTGGCACTGGCAATCGCGTGGGTTTGGATCTCAACGCCGGTCGTTTCAGTAAAGTGCTCAGTCTGTCTCACACCGACCCGTACCGCACGCCCAATGGCATTAGTCGACGCGCTTCGCTGGCGTATCGTGAGACCACACAGTTTACGTCGGCATCATCTGATTTTAACACCGAATCGATGAGCGCCGGGCTAGAATACGGCATTCCGCTGTCTGACTTTTCGCGCTTCCGATTTGGCGGGTCGTTCCAAAATACCGAGCTGGTGGTGAGTTCGTTTTTCGGTAGCGAACAATCGCTCGCCTTTGTGAACAACAATGGCTCACCGTTTACCGTAGTCAACACCGATGGCGGCATTTGCGGCCAGCCGGATATTGATGACGATCCGACTGACGACATTGTGCCGGGCCTATCCAACGACGTGTGCGGCACCGAATTCAATGTGTTCGAAGTGTTTTTGGGTTACACCTACGACAGTCGCAATCGGTTTCTGTTTCCGACGCGCGGTATGCGTCACCTGTTTAATGTGGGCATGACGGTGCCCGGCAGTAAAACGGAATACTACGTCGCATCCTATGACTTTTTTGGCTTATTGCCCTTGGGTGGCGATTTTATCGCGTCGTTGAATCTGGAGCTGGCCTTCGGTGACGCGCTAAACGGTACGACTGACCTGCCGCCATTTAAGAACTTCTTCGCAGGTGGGCCCGAATCGGTTCGTGGGTTCCAGCAAGGAGAACTCGGTCCGTTCGATTCTCGTGGTAACCCGTATGGCGGTAACCTCAAGACTCTGGCGCAAGCAGAGCTGATCTTGCCGACTCCTGAGCGCTTCGCCAATCAGGCTCGCGTTAGCCTGTTCTACGATGTCGGCAACGTGTTCTACACCGGATCGACACCGTTTCGCGAGTTCAATGGCTCGGATCGTTTGATCGATTACGATTTTGATATCAAAGAACTTCGTCAGTCAGTGGGCGTGTCGGTCCAGTGGTTAGCGCCACTCGGTACCTTTAAATTTAGCTATGCGTATCCGTTGGACGTGCAAGAAGACGTTCGCGACGCCGACGGCAACATTCTTCGGTTTGGCGATCAGATCGAGCGCTTTCAATTTACGATTGGGCGATCGTTCTAACGTGGCCGTACGTGTCAGCGACCTGGCCGTGCGCTTTGGCTGCGCTGTGTCGGGCGATAAGGATCGTGTAGTAACACGAGTGGGTACTCTCGAAAGAGCGGATGCGGAGTGCGTCTCGTTTTTGTCCAACCCGAAGTATCGATCACTGCTGGAACAGACAAACGCCGGTGCGGTGATTTTGACGGAAGAGGACTTGCCAGCCTGTCAGACCACCGCTCTGATACACGCGAATCCCTATGAGATTTATGCGCGCGTGGCGGCCTTTCTTCATCCAGCGCCGGCTGCCGAACCGGGTATTGCGACCTCCGCTTCGGTTGCATCTGGCGCGTCGGTAGCAAACAGCGCGAGCATTGGCGCGAGCGCCGTCATTGAAGAACATGCCACGATTGGTGAGCGTGTTGTGATTGGCCCCGGGTGCGTGGTCGGTGCCGGCGCCACCATTGGTAACGATACGCGCCTGGTCGCTAACGTGACGGTGTGCCATGGGATCACTTTGGGCGCTCGCAACCTGATCCATCCGAATACCGTTATTGGTGCCGACGGGTTTGGCATTGCCAATACCAGCGACGGCTGGATCAAGGTCCCCCAGCTTGGCTCCGTCACGGTGGGTGATGACGTGGAAATTGGTGCATCCACCACCATCGATCGCGGTGCGATCGATGACACGGTGATCGGCAACGGCGTGAAACTCGACAATCAAATTCAAATCGCGCACAACGTTCACATTGGCGATCATTCGGTCATCGCGGCGTGCACGGGTATCTCGGGCAGCACGCGTATCGGCAAACGCTGTATGATCGCCGGTGCCGTTGGTTTTGTCGGGCATTTATCAATATGCGATGATGTGGTGGTGACGGGGCAGACAATGGTTAATCGCTCGATCACCGAACCCGGGGTATACTCCAGCGCGCTGCCAATGGATGAGGCGCGTCGCTGGCGACGTAATAGCGCGCGGTTTCGCAAGCTCGATGAAATGGCTAAGCGGTTGGCCGCGTTGGAGAAGAAACTCGATTCTTAGCCGCATGGTTGGTCAACCAGGCGCGCGTCGCGCGTACGGCAATGCGAGTGGCGTGTAGCGTAAACTCAATTTAGTTATCGGACAGGAACTGTCATGGCAGAATCGTTCAAGATGGACATTCACCAGGTGCTCAAGCAATTGCCGCACCGCTATCCTTTTTTGCTGGTTGATCGAGTGCGGGAATGTACGCCAGGCGAGTCCATTATCGCGGTCAAGAATGTCACGGTTAACGAACCGTATTTCGTCGGCCATTTTCCGCATCGTCCGGTGATGCCTGGCGTCATTATTCTTGAAGCACTGGCTCAAGCCACTGGTCTTCTCGCCTTTGCCACCGTCGGCAGCACGCCGGAAGACAATGTGCTTTATTATTTTGTCGGTATTGATAAGGCGCGCTTTCGTAAACCGGTTGAGCCCGGCGACCAAGTGGTGCTGAAGGCCCGGCTGATACGTCAGATTCGCGGTATGTGGAAATTTGCGACGGAAGCCGAAGTGGATGGCCAAATTGTGGCGTCTGCCGAAATGATGTGTGCGCCCTCGGAATTTGACTCTTGATTCATCCGACCGCGATTGTTGATGCATCGGCGCGCGTCGCGGACTCGGCGGACATTGGGCCGTACTGCGTGATTGGCGCCGATGTTGAGATCGGCACACACACGCGAGTGGGTGCGCACTCTGTCATCAGCGGACCGACGCAAATCGGCGCACATAACAACCTCTATTCGCATACGGCGATCGGCGAGGCGCCGCAGGACAAAAAATACGCGGGTGAGGCTACGCGGCTGGTGATCGGTGATCACAATACGATCCGCGAGTTTTGTACGATCAACCGGGGCACGTCGCAAGATCGTGGCGTGACGACAATCGGTGATGATAACTGGATCATGGCCTACGTTCATATCGCGCACGATGTGGATGTGGGCAGTCACACCATTCTCGCCAACAATTCGACGTTGGCCGGACATGTGGTAGTTGGTGATTACGCCATCCTTGGAGGATTTTCTAAGGCCCATCAATTTTGCCGTATCGGCGCCCATGCGTTTTGTGCGATGGACACCGGGCTGAGTAAAGACCTCCCGCCCTATGTGGTCGCGGCGGGACATTTGGGTGAGCCCAAAGGGATCAACATTGAGGGACTGAAACGACGGGGTTTCAATGCCGCCCAGATCAAGACTATTCGTGGTGCCTACAAGACCCTCTATCGCAGCGAGCTGAAACTCGATGAGGCGATCGAACGCCTAACCAACGAGGCCCGGCAATCGTCCGAGCTTGAGATTTTGGTTAACTTTCTCAAGTCCTCTGAACGCAGCATCATTCGCTAACGTCGATGTCGGTCACGCGAACCGTCCAGACCTCACCACCGGTTCTGCGACTGGCCTTGGTGGCCGGCGAGTTGTCTGGCGACACTCTCGGTGCGGGCCTCCTTAATCAACTCGCCTCACAGGGCATTCAGGTCGAAGCGGTTGGTGTTGGCGGCCCCGCTATGCAGCAAGCGGGTCTGACTTCGTGGTGGGAGGCCGAAGACATTGCGGTGATGGGGTTAACCGAGGTCGTGCGTCATCTGCCCCGACTACTCAGGCTTAAGCGCGAGCTGGCCAAACGAATTCGAGCGTTCCAACCGCATGCCTTTATTGGTATTGACCTGCCCGACTTTAATCTACGCCTCGCTCGTTCGGTGCGCAGTGATACCTGCCGCACCATTCAATATGTCAGCCCGTCGGTTTGGGCTTGGCGGCCGGGTAGAGTGAAAACGATTGCCCAAGCGATCGATCAAGTGTGGTGTTTATTACCGTTCGAGCCGACCTTTTATCGATCACATGGCGTCTCGGCCCGCTTTGTCGGCCACCCGCTCGCCGACCGCATCGTTCCCATCAACGATCACCGAAACGCCAGGACGGTGTTGAGCATTGACCACGATCGCCCCGTGTTTGCGTTACTGCCCGGCAGCCGGGAAGGTGAGGTCAAGTCGTTGGCGCCCGTGTTTTTGAACGCGGCCAAACAATTGCAAAAACGCCATCCGAATGCTGAGTTTGTCACGCGATTAGCCGGCTCCGCCGCGGCTCGGACGTGGCGAGAGGCGGTTGCGGCAAACCCGTCATCACCGTTGGTCACCGAGTGCGAGGGGACGGCAGCAGAAGTAATGGCTGCCAGCGATGTGGTGATCCTCGCATCGGGCACGGTCGCGCTGGAGGCGCTGTTGGTCGGACGGCCGATGGTGATGGCGTACCGGTTGTCGGCATTCACCGCGTGGATCATAAATCGGTTTAATCTGATGCACGTAGAGCATTTTTCTCTACCCAATCTACTCACCAGTGAGCAAGGATTAGGCGTTTTCGTGCCCGAACTCGTGCAAGACGATGCCGAGCCTGCGAAAATAGCGGCTGCCGCGCATGAGCAGTATATGCAGCGACACGACAACGCTCGTCGCGATGCGTTTAACGCTGTGCGTGAACAACTGGCCGTGGACGCCAATACAAAGGCGACCGAGGCCTTGCTTGAAATCCTTGCGTCTGTGCATTCCGCGTCTTTGACGCCTCGCGCTTCGGCGCCTCACGAACCCTCACTGTGACCATGGAGCTGATCGAGTCAATGCCTCAAATACTCACCGCAGGGGTTGACGAAGCCGGCCGTGGACCACTTGCCGGACCGGTGGTGGCCGCGGCGGTAATTTTGCCGGACGACCACCGTATCCAGGGAATTGATGACTCAAAGAAATTGAGCGTTACGGCGCGACAGCGGCTCGCTGTTGAGATTAAGGCGCGCGCCGTGTGTTTCGCCATCGCGAGTTGTGGGCCGCGTGAAATTGACGAACTCAACATCCTCCAGGCCTCTTTGTTGGCGATGTCCCGTGCCATCGATAGCCTGTCTGTGGTGCCGACCCGTGCGCTCATCGATGGGAATCGCTGTCCAACCATGACGGGTTCAATCACGCTTGAGGCGGTGGTCGGGGGCGACGGACTGCACGCCTGTATTGGCGCGGCGTCGATATTGGCCAAAGTGCATCGCGATCAGCAAATGCTCAAACTCGATCGCGATTTCCCCGAGTATGGTTTTGCGCGTCACAAAGGGTATCCGACGGCTCAGCATCGTGAGGCGCTGCGCGCGTGGGGTCCGACAGTTCATCACCGCAAGAGCTATCGCCCAGTTCGGGAGGCCATCGAACGTGCCGCTTTGCATCGAGTTGAGGAAATCGTTCGTGATTGAGTTTGTGCATTTGCGCGTTCACAGCGAGTACTCGCTGGTCGATAGTGTTGTGCGCATCAAGCCTCTTATGCAGGCGCTTTCGGCGCGCGGCATGCCGGCGGTGGCGATCACGGATGAAAGTAATCTGTTTGCCCTGGTGAAAGCCTATCGAGCTGCCGCGAATGCGGGCATCAAGATGATTCTCGGCGCGGACATCTGGGTCGTATCCGATCACGAAGATGCGCAGGCGTTTCGTATGACGCTGCTTTGCCAGAATGCGGCGGGCTATACGCGCTTATCCGAGTTAATGTCCAAGGCGTATCTTCAGGGCCAGTTTCGCGGCAAACCGCGAGTGCGGCGCGAGTGGCTAACCCCGGCATCCTGCGATGGGCTGATTGCGCTGTCGGGCGGGTATCAGGGCGAGTTGGCCCAAAGCGTGGGCGACGCGTCGGATTTCGACCGACGCGCTGCTGGGTTTGAGACCCTTTTCCCGGGGCGGTTTTACGTTGAGGTCAGCCGCACCGGTGCGCCCGAAGAGGAAGACTATTTGCACAAGGTGGTGCCGCTGGCCGCTGCACGCTCGTTGCCGCTGGTCGCGACCAACAGCGTACGGTTTATTGATCAAGACGATTTCGAAGCGCACGAAGCGCGCGTGTGTATTCACGAAGGGTACACACTCGACGACGAACGACGACCGCGTCAGACCACCGAGGCGCAGTATCTACGCAGCCCTGGGGAGATGGCCGCGCTGTTCGACGATTTGCCGGAGGCCTTGGCCAATACGGTTGAGATTGCTCGGCGATGCAACCTTGAATTGACGCTCGGTAAGAGTGTGCTGCCGGACTTTCCGGTGCCTGCCGGCGAGACGATCGAATCCCATCTGCGCAACGAGTCATTCAACGGGCTCACGCAGCGAATTGGTGACCATCCACCGATCGCGCTCGAACAGTATCACCAGCGATTAGACGTCGAGCTTGAAGTTATCAACAACATGGGTTTTCCCGGTTACTTCCTAATCGTCGCCGACTTCACACGCTGGTCTAGAGAGAATGATGTGCCCGTCGGCCCCGGGCGTGGTTCGGGTGCCGGTTCGCTTGTCGCGTTTTGTCTGGGCATTACCGATTTAGATCCATTGGAACACGATTTGCTGTTTGAACGATTTCTGAATCCCGAACGTGTTTCCATGCCCGATTTTGATATCGATTTTTGCATGGACGGTCGCGATCGGGTGATCGACTACGTGGCGACGCGCTACGGTCGGGATCATGTGGCGCAAATCATCACGTACGGCACGATGGCGGCTCGGGCGGTAGTGCGCGATGTGGGACGAGTGCTCGGTTACGGCTATAACTTTGTCGATCGCATTGCCAAGCTCATCCCATTTGAGATCGGGATGACGCTAGACGCCGCGCTCAAACAGGATGCAGAGCTCAAGAAGCTTTATGCCGAAGACAGTGAGGTGACGACGCTCATCGACCTGGCGCGACGCCTGGAGGGGCTTGCTCGTAATGCGGGCAAACACGCGGGCGGTGTGGTCATCGCGCCCTCACCGCTGACCGACTTTACCCCACTCTATTGCGAGGAGGGCGGCGCTAACGTTGTCACTCAACTCGACAAGGATGATGTCGAGGCAGCCGGCCTGGTGAAATTCGATTTTCTCGGTTTGCGCACATTGACCATTCTGGACTGGGCAACTAAAACGATTAACGGGCTGCGTGAGAAGAGTGGCGAGAAACCGCTCGATATGAACACGATCCCCATGGACGATCCGGCTACGTTTGACTTACTCAAACGATGTGCCACGACGGCGGTGTTCCAATTGGAATCGCACGGCATGAAAGACCTCATTAAGCGTCTGCAGCCCGACCGTTTTGATGACATTGTGGCGCTGGTGGCGTTGTTCCGACCGGGACCGCTACAGTCGGGCATGGTCGACGATTTCATCAAGCGTAAACATGGCGAAGAAGAGGTCGTCTATCCCCACCCTAAGCTGCGCACGATTCTCGAGCCGACCTATGGGGTGATTCTTTATCAAGAGCAGGTGATGCAGATTGCGCAAGTGCTGGCCAACTATTCGTTGGGCGGTGCCGATATTTTGCGTCGTGCGATGGGCAAGAAAAAACCCGAGGAGATGGCTAAGCAACGCGAGGTCTTCACACAAGGAGCAGTCGAACAAGGCGTGGAGCTTAAAACCGCCACGTACATTTTTGACCTCATGGAGAAATTCGCCGGCTACGGGTTTAACAAATCGCATTCGGCAGCCTATGCGTTGTTGTCGTATCAAACCGCGTGGCAAAAGGCGCATTACCCGGCGGCCTTTATGGCGGCCGTGCTGTCTTCAGATTTAGATAACACAGACAAGATTCTCACCCTTATCGAAGATTGTCGGGATATGCAACTTGAGGTGCTTGTGCCGAATATCAATCAAGGCCGCTATCAGTTTACGGTGGCCGGAGATAACCGTATCCACTATGGCTTGGGCGGTATTAAGGGGGTTGGCAAGGCGGCTGTTGTATCGATGCTCGATGTGCGCGATGCGGAAGGGCCGTTTACGTCCCTCGACGACCTCTGTCAGCGCATTGATTTATCCAGCGTGAACAAGCGCGTGCTCGAAGCGCTGATTAAGTCGGGCGCGCTCGATACGCTCGGCGACAATCGTGCAACGTTATTGGCGAACTTGCCTGAAGCGGTCAAAGCGGCCGAGCAAGCCGCGAGTGATGCCGCGGCCGGTCAGGATGATTTGTTTGGCGGGGGGGAAGTGAGCGTCGACGTGTCTCGTCGGACGTTTACCGTCAGTGAAATGGTTGAGCGCGAGCGTTTGGTCGCAGAGAAAGAGGCGCTTGGGTTGTGGTTGACCGGGCATCCGGTCGATGTCTACCGCAACGAACTCGATGCCCTGGTGGGCGGCGATTTATTGCAGATTTTGGGCCCGCCCAAACCTTCCGGTTCCGGCGGCTATGGGGCAAAACGCAACGTGCTGGTCGGCGGGCTGGTTGGTGATTTTCGCAAGCGGGGGAATCGCGTCAGTTTCCGACTCGAGGATCGTTCTGCGCGGTTGGAGGTGGTGTTGTTTGAAGACGTATACGAGCGTTACCGACACTTACTCCAGGCCGATCAAGTGGTATTGGTTGAAGGCGGCTTGCGTTACGATGACTTCTTAAACGACTGGAGTCTGCGCGCCTCGCGCGTTGAGGAATTGAGCGCCGCTCGTCAGCGCTACGCAAGTCACGTAGTGGTGCTTTGGAACCAGTCCATTGCGCAACAATCTCCCATGTTTGTGCAAGATTTGCAGTCGGCGTTGCAGCGCGCCGACGGCCCTTGCCCGGTGAGCGTCGAGTATCGCGGTGCTCGGGCCGCCGCGCGTTTAGCGCTCGGTGAGCAATGGCGGGTCAAACCCACCACGGAACTGCTGGAAGAACTGGCGGGCCTGGTCGGCGACAACGGTGTCAAAGTGGTGTATCCGCCGGGTGTTGCAAAATCGGGCGGCTTCGGTAATGGTTCGTCTTCCTACACCTCGCACTGAGCAGTCCGTATCATGAATCTGAAATTTCTCGATTTCGAACAGCCTATCGCGGTTCTCGAAGCCAAAATTGATGAATTGCGGTATGTGATCGACGATCCCGATGTGGATATTGGTGAAGCGATTGCCAGTCTGCGCGATGAGAGCGACCGTCTCACAGCGTCCATATTCTCCAAGCTGTCGCCGTGGCAAATCACGCAACTCGCGCGGCATCCACAACGGCCCTACATGCTCGATTACGCCGAGCGAATTTTTGACGATTTTCAGGTGTTGCATGGCGACCGCGCCTATTCGGATGATCCGGCCATTGTGGGCGGGCTCGCGACGTTTAACGATCGACCGGTAATGTTAATCGGACACCAAAAGGGACGGGAGACCAAAGAAAAGGTGCGACGTAATTTCGGCATGCCGCGACCGGAGGGGTATCGCAAAGCGCTGCGACTGATGCGTATGGCCGAAAAATTTGGCTTACCCATCTTCACATTCATTGATACGCCGGGCGCCTATCCGGGGGTCGGTGCGGAAGAGCGCGGTCAAAGCGAAGCGATCGCGCAAAATCTTAAGGCGATGGCCACGCTCAACACGCCCATCGTCTGCACGGTAATCGGAGAAGGTGGGTCCGGTGGTGCGTTGGCCATCGGCGTGGGCGATCGAGTGCTGATGCTCGGCTACTCGGTGTATTCTGTGATCAGCCCTGAAGGTTGCGCATCGATTCTCTGGAAGAGCGCCGAGAAAGCCGAAACCGCGGCCGAGGCGATGGGCTTGACCGCAGATAAAATCATGCAAAACGGATTGATCGATGCCGTTGTGCAAGAACCGTTGGGTGGCGCACACCGCGATCCTGACGCCATGGCACAGAGCGTTGGCGCCAAGCTTGCCGAGGCCCTCGCCGAGGTGGAGGCGCTGAGTCCGGCTGAGCGCTCAGCGGAACGCGTGCGACGACTGGCTGCCATGGGGCAGTTCCAGGGTTAACTGCCGGGCGACGCGGAAGGCGCCTCACCATGATGCCAATCACGATAGACGCTGTGCGTACAGTGCTTGCGCGCTATGGTATTGAGCCGCCGTCCACAGTCGTCTGTGCCGTCAGTGGCGGATTGGATTCGATGGTGCTGGCGCATGTGCTCAAGCGCGCGGGGTTCAACGTACACGCGGTTCATATTAATCATTCCGCACAGGCATCCTCCGACGACTGGGCACGGTGGGTGACCGAACGCATGCAACGGCTCGAGGTGCCGGTGACGGTGAGTCGGTTGGCCCCCATTGTGGGCGGCAATCGTGAAGAACGTTGGCGCCATGCTCGTGCTGAGATCTTTCGCGATGCGTTGGCAGCCAACGGTGTCCTTGTGACGGCCCATCACTTGGACGATCAGGCGGAAACTCTGTTGTTGCAATTGCTGAGAGGCGCCGGATCTCAGGGCCTGCAGGGCATGCCCGAACGGGCGTATCTCGATAGCACGAGGCAGCACGTACGGCCATTGCTCGCCTACTCTCGAGCCGCGTTAGCGCTCTATGCAAAACAGCATCGTGTCGAGTGGCTGGAAGATCCGTCCAATCAGGACGAATCGTTCGATCGAAATTTCATTCGCCACAGCGTCTTGCCGCTGTTGGAAACGCGTTGGCAGGCCGCGCGTACGACCCTCGCGCGCAGTGCGGCACTGTTGTCCGAGGCCAATGCGCTGGCGGAATCGCTGGCGAGGGTGGATATCGGCGAGGGCGCGAAGGTGGATCGACTCGACGTATCCGCTTTGCTTCACTTGGATGACGCGCGTTTCGCCAACGCGGTGCGTGTGTGGATTCGCACTTTGCCTGAACGATTGCCCGCCCAAAAGCGCCTGCTTGAGGCGCTTCGCCAGTGGCGCGAAGCGGGCGTTGATCGCATGCCGTCGCTCGACCTCGAAGGCGGGGTGGTGCAACGCTACCGGCAGCAGCTTGTGTATGTTCGCCATGAGGCACCGCCACCCGATTGGTTCGGCGAAATTCGCGGTCCCGGTTCGCTCGACCTGCCATCGTCTCTGGGTCAGCTCAAGCTTGCTGTTGCGGCATCCGCCGCGTCCGAACGCGGCATCTTGCTGTCGTCGCGTGCCGGTCATCCAGTGTTCACGGTACGCTTTCGTCAGGGCGGGGAGCGTCTGCGCCGGGCCTCTGGGCAACACCAAACGCTCAAGCAGTACCTTCAAGAACACGCGGTGCCACCGGCGCATCGGTCACGCCTGCCGCTGCTCTTCATTGACGGCGAGCTCGTGGCCGTGGCGGATCGATGGGTCGATGCGCGCTTTCGGCCAGGTCCGCATGACCCTCCGAAAAAAGTGTTTGTTTTATCCTGGCTACTCGACGCGACCGAAGCAGCAAAATAGCTGGGGGAATAAGAGCTTCCGTCGTTCTATTCATTTAATTTATGCGCCGTGGGCGAGACGCATCCTTGCCGATTACCCGTTGTATGACTTGAGGCCTTAGGCTAACATTGACCTCCGTCGTGGGGCGTTGATCCCAGCGCCTTTTTATTGACGGAGTTCCCATGTCTCGCTTTATTTTTGTAACCGGCGGTGTTGTCTCATCTTTGGGCAAAGGCATCGTAGCCTCGTCGTTGGGCGCCATTCTCGAAGCGCGCGGACTCTCCGTGAGCATGATTAAGCTCGATCCGTACATCAACGTTGATCCGGGCACGATGAGCCCGTTCCAACACGGCGAGGTTTTTGTCACCGAGGACGGCGCCGAAACGGATCTGGATCTCGGTCACTACGAGCGCTTTGTGCGCACGACGACGAGCCGGCATAGCAATTTCACTACCGGGCGCATTTACGAGAGCGTCATTCGCAAAGAACGTCGCGGCGATTATCTGGGCGGCACCGTTCAAGTGATTCCACACGTCACGGACGAAATTATCGCGTCGATTAAGCGCGGGTCGGGTGACGCGGATATCTGCATGGTCGAAGTGGGCGGTACGGTGGGCGACATCGAGTCGTTGCCGTTTCTAGAAGCCATTCGTCAGTGCGGGGTGGAGATGGGCTCGGAGAATGTGCTGTATGTGCACCTCACGCTTGTACCCTATATCGCCGTTGCGCGAGAGCTGAAAACCAAACCGACTCAACATTCCGTTAAAGAGTTGCGGTCGATCGGGATCCAGCCCGATGTATTGATTTGCCGCACCGACCGTCCGATGCCGCGTGAAGAACGACGCAAGATTGGATTGTTTACCAATGTGGAGGCGCGTGCTGTGATTCAGGGGGTCGATACGGACGATATTTATAAAATACCGCGCCTCCTTAGCGAAGAAGGACTGGATGACATGGTGGTCGAGAAGCTTAAACTCGATTGTGGTCCGCCTGACTTTTCCGAATGGCAGCGCGTGGTGGATGCCAAGCACACGGCGACGGCCGAAGTGAATATCGCGATGGTCGGCAAATATGTGCACTTTCGCGATTCCTATAAATCCTTGAACGAGGCGCTGTCGTGTGGTGGGCTGCACACGGGAACGCGTGTCAATATCCACTATTTCGAATCAACCGATATTGATGAGAACGGCACCGATTGCCTGGCGGATATGGACGCGATTCTGGTGCCGGGCGGTTTTGGTGAACGTGGGGTGGAAGGTAAGATCCGCACCGTGCAATACGCGCGCGAGAATCGCATACCGTATCTGGGTATCTGCCTTGGTCTGCAGGTGGCCGTGGTTGAATACGCGCGGAATGTGGCGGGACTCGATGACGCCAACAGCACTGAGTTCAACCCCAAGACACCTCATCCGGTCATCGCGTTGATTACTGAGTGGCAAGACCAAAGTGGCAAAGTCGAGCAGCGCGATGAAGGCTCCGACCTCGGTGGCACAATGCGTCTTGGCGCTCAAACCTGTGAGCTGGTAGCCGGTAGTCTTGCGGCCAATACTTACGAGGCGCGTGAAATCGTTGAGCGGCATCGGCACCGCTTTGAGTTCAATAACACGTATCTAAATCGTCTTGGCGATGCTGGCCTTATCTTCTCAGGGCGCTCGGTCGACGGATTGGTGGAAATGGTGGAAATCGCCGATCATCCGTGGTTCTTAGCCTGTCAATTCCATCCCGAATTCACGTCCACACCGCGGGACGGTCACAAGCTGTTCAGTGGCTTTGTCACGGCGGCTCGTGCCCATCGTGCGGCGGTCCGCGAGGCGCCGGTGGCCGTGGCCGAAGGCTAACCAGCAGGAGTCCTCATGGATCTGTACGGCGTTGAGGTCGGCAATGACCGCCCAATCTTTTTGTTTGCCGGACCCTGTGTGGTCGAGAGTGAACAGCTCGCCGTAGACACCGCCGGTGCGCTCAAAGAAATGTGCTCGGCACTCAGTATTCCTTTCGTGTTCAAGTCGTCATTCGATAAAGCCAATCGTTCTTCACACAAGTCGTTTCGCGGGCCCGGCATGGAGCAAGGACTCAAGGTGCTCGAGGCGGTAAAAAAGCAAGTCGATGTGCGGGTCATAACCGACGTGCATGAAGACACGCCCATCGATGAGGTGGCGAGTGTGGTGGATGTATTGCAAACGCCCGCTTTTTTGTGTCGTCAGACTAACTTCATTCAGCGGGTGGCTCAGTCCATGCTGCCGGTGAACATCAAAAAAGGGCAATTTTTGTCGCCGTGGGAAATGCGAAACGTGACGGACAAGGCAAAAGCCACCGGCAATACGCGCATTATGGCCTGCGAGCGCGGTTTTTCGTTCGGTTATAACAATCTGGTTTCCGACATGCGCGGGCTCAGCGTCATGCGCGACACCGATTGCCCAATCGTCTTTGATGGTACGCACTCCGTCCAGTTGCCAGGTGGGCAAGGGGCATCGTCTGGCGGACAACGTGAGTTTGTGCCGGTGTTGGCGCGTGCCGCTGTTGCGGTCGGTGTTGCTGGGTTATTCATGGAGACCCACCCGAATCCAGATGAGGCATTGAGTGATGGCCCCAACGCCTGGCCGCTCGCACACATGGAGAGTTTGCTCACCACGCTTACCGAATTGGACCGCATTACCAAATCCCGCCCGCGCGACGAGGACCGACTTTAGCCGCCAGCTGTGCGCGCGGCGCGAACCGTTTATTTTCCACTCACTTCCGCGGCGCGACGAACGCGCGCGTGGTGCAACCACTAACAGGACACAGGCGCATGAGCCAGATCAAACACATTGTGGCGCGCGAGGTCATAGACTCTCGCGGCAATCCAACCGTCGAAGCAGACGTAACGTTGAACGATGGCGCATTTGGACGCGCCGCGGTGCCGTCCGGTGCATCGACCGGCACGCGTGAGGCGGTTGAACTGCGGGATGGCGACAAGCAGCGGTTTCTGGGCAAGGGCGTGCTCAATGCGGTTGCTAACGTTAACGAGAAAATTCAGCCGGCGGTATCGGGGATGGACGCCTATGACCAGGCGTCACTCGATCGACACATGCTCGAGCTCGATGGCACCGACAACAAGCAGTCATTGGGCGCCAACGCGATATTGGCCGTGTCACTTGCCAATGCAAAAGCCGCGGCGGCATCGCAGGACGTAGCGCTGTATCAGTGGTTGGCATCCTTGTCGGGCATGGAGGGCGATTTTGCCTTGCCGGTGCCGATGATGAACATCATCAATGGCGGTGCGCATGCCAATAACAGTGTCGACATTCAGGAGTTTATGATCCTGCCCGTGGCCGCGGGTTCGGTCGCCGAGGCGATTCAGTGTGGAGCGGAAGTGTTCCATCACCTCAAAAAGGTGCTGCATGATCGCGGACTCAATACGGCGGTGGGTGACGAAGGCGGATTCGCTCCCGATCTGCCGTCAAATGAAGCGGCGCTTGAAACCATTATGGAAGCCATTGGCGCCGCGGGCTATTCAGCGGGCAGTGATGTGTATCTTGGACTGGATGTGGCCAGTAGCGAGTTTTATCGCGATGGGCAGTATCACCTCGAATCGGAGGGTCGTTCGTTTGACGCCAACGGTTTTGTGGACTACCTGACCGGGTTGGTCGATCGCTATCCCATTGTGTCGATCGAAGATGGCATGGATGAATCCGATTGGGATGGATGGGCCGCCCTGAGTCGTGCGCTCAACGATCGGGTGCAGCTGGTTGGGGATGATTTGTTTGTCACCAACACGGCGATTTTGGCACGCGGAATCGAACAACAAATCGGCAATTCAATTTTGATTAAGCCCAACCAGATTGGCAGCCTGACCGAGACCATCGACGCGATTAATATGGCGAACAAAGCGGGTTACAGCGCCGTCGTGTCGCATCGCTCAGGTGAGACCGAGGACGCCACCATTGCGCACATCGCGGTGGGTACCGCCGCAACGCAAATTAAAACCGGCTCGATGTCGCGCTCTGATCGTGTGGCCAAGTACAACCAACTTCTTCGCATTGAGGGCGCACTCGGCGCGCGCGCCACGTACGCCGGCAAGGGCGGATTTCCGCTGTCATTTTAATGCTTGGCAAATTTTGGGCGCACGTCGTAGACCACTGTAGTCGCAGAATACAGGGCAGGCCCTCAATGCCTTGCGGCTCGCCGCGGGTCGTATCTACGCGTCGCTGGACGCTTCGTTAGCTCAGGCGCTAAGATGGGGTGCCATGACCGGTCGTAACGTATTAATCGCCACACTGTGTGCCTTGTTGATCGTCTTGTCGTATCGACTTTGGCTCGCGGATGACGGCTACCAGGAAGTGCGTCGCCTCAAGCAGGATATCGAGTTACAGGCGAATGAGGTCGATGACAAACGTAAGCGCAATCGCGCACTTGAAGCGGATGTGCGCGATCTGAAAGACGGCGTCGATGCCGTCGAAGAACGGGCTCGAACCGAGTTGGGCATGACCCGCGAGGGCGAAACCTTCGTGCAAATAGTGTCCGAAGATGGTGAGTCTGACGATTCACCCGACCGCTAACGCTGACACTCGGTATGGCCGATTCCCTCGCGACCTTTGATCAGGCCACGCGCCGTGCCCCCTATGCGCATGGCGGGCCGGCATGTCACGCGGTGTTTAAGCAGTCGCCGGACGATTTTGTTGTTCGCGAGGTGCTGGGATTCGACGCGGATGGAGAAGGTCCCCATTGGTTGGTTCATGTCGAAAAGCGAGATACCAATACGCTCACCATGCTCAGCGAATTGGCGCGTTGCGTGGGCGTTGAACGACGCGCAGTTGGCTACTCGGGGCTCAAGGATCGTTTTGCGTTGACGCGTCAGTATGTCACGGTCCCCGCAACGGTCCCCGAGTCAATTATCGTTGGCGCTGCGGCGAAGCAATGGCGGGTTCTGAATGCTCAGCGCCACCGACGAAAACTGCGGATTGGCAGTCACCGACACAATCGTTTTCGTGTGACGCTGCGCGACTTACCATCGGACCTGTCTGTTCGCTCTGCGCTGCGTGATCGTCTTGACCGAATTGAACGACTAGGCGTGCCCAATTATTTTGGCGTGCAGCGGTTTGGTAACGATTTGGCCAACTTACGCAAGGCGCAGCAGTTGTTTGCGGATGACCGCCGTCTGCCGCGGCAGCAGCAACGCTTTGCCGTGTCGGCTGCACGCGCATTGTTGTTCAATGCCATCACCGCCCATCGGGTTGATCAGAACTGCTGGCAGACCGTCGTTAACGGCGACGCGCTAGGGCTTAATGGCAGCGCAAGTTGGTTTGACGCGGCGCGACTATCACCCCATGACGATCGGCTGGCGCGGCTCGATGTGCACCCAACCGGAGCGATGTGGGGCCGGGGCGAGCCACCCGTTTACGACGACGCGCTGGCGATTGAACAAGAGGCGGTCGCACCGTTTGAGACGTTTACAGCCGGCTTGGCCGCGCGCGGACTGAAACATGAACGTCGTGCACTGAGGCAGAAAGTTGAGTGTCTCGATTCGCGGATTGAGGCGACCACGCTGACGCTTGAGTTCGAACTGATTCGGGGTGGATTCGCTACGTCCGTGGTGCGCGAACTGGTGACAGTATGAGCGCAAGTCCGTCGGAGTCAGGCGTCGATTAAGACATAGAGCGCTCCGGTTCCCCCATCTCGCCCGGTGGCGGTACAAAATGCGATCACGCAGTCTGTACGCTGCAGCCATTTGATGACTTTGGGGCGTAACACCGGCATGCCTTGAAACGAGCGCTTCCCTTTGCCGTGAATGATGCGCACGCAGCGCCATCTGAATCGTTGGGCTTCTTTGAGAAACTGCGATAGGGCCTGCCTTGCTTCCTGTGCATTGAGTCCGTGCAAATCCATCTCCTCGTGCACGCTGTACTGACCGCGTTTGAGCTTACGCATGATCGGATTGCTAAGTCCCGCGCGACAAAATTGCACTTCATCGCCACTTTCGACCCAAATGGACGGGTTCTCAAGGCTCTCGGCGAGCACGCTTTTTTCATCGGCGCGCGTAAAGCGGGCGATCGGCTTAGGCTTGGCCGAGTGGGGCGAGGCGCGATCATTGCGCAGAGGTTTGATCTGACCGATGGCCTGGCGAAAGGTCTCTTTGTCGTCTTTTGAGCTCATTGGACTCCAACAAAATGTGCTCGTATCGATCGCTCACCACCCTACCACAAGACGCCGAACGGTCGAGTGAGCGTCGTGATATTTCGAGTGGCCTACGTATTGGATACCGTCGGCACAGTGCCGGTTCAGCCATCCGAACCCGTTTGTCCGTCTCGTACGACGTTCTGGTGATTGCGGCAGGTTTAACCGCTATACTACCCATCTGCTACGAGCGTCTCAGGCAGACGCGAGACAAGACCGAACCCGATCACGACGTGTCGATAACGTTTTGTGAAGACGACAAAGGGTATCGGTGCGTTTCGTCTGAGCGCGCGGCGCGTAAATCGACGCCCCAACCGATTGCGAGGTTAGGACACGCGTGGATGCACGCGTTGGGTGAAGGCGCGTCGAGCCGTCCTAGCCGAGGTGCTGTCAACGCGTCAGCGCGGTACTGGGTACGAATACTGAATGAACAATCCGCTGCGGACGGGCCTTATTGAACATATTAATCAGTAACGACGATGGCTATCACGCCGAGGGCATCGCCTGTCTGGTCAAGCACGTGAGTTCTGTGGCCGAGGTGACCGTCGTGGCGCCTGATCAGAACCGGAGCGGCGCCAGCAATTCGCTCACGCTGGTATCGCCTTTGCGACGTCGCACCGACGCACGCGGTTTTCACAGCGTGACGGGAACGCCGACCGATTGTGTGCATCTGGCAATAAACGGGTTGCTCGACGTGCAGCCCGATATGGTGTTTTCCGGGATCAATCACGGCCCGAACCTTGGCGATGACGTGCTCTACTCGGGTACCGTGGCGGCGGCGATGGAGGGGCGTCACCTGGGCTTACCGGCGATCGCCATTTCCTTGGCGGGTACTCGTCATTTCGATACGGCCGGCAGGGTCGCGCTGGCGGTGCTCGATCGTCTCAAGCGGCACCCTCTGCCGACGGACACTATCCTCAATGTGAATGTGCCCGATGTGCCCTTCGACGCACTGCGTGGTTTTCGCGCGACCCGATTGGGCAATCGTCACAAGGCGGGTGACGTTATTGCGGACGTTGATCCCCGCGGTCAGCCGATCTATTGGGTCGGCCCACCCGGTGCTGAGCAAGACAGTGGCGAAGGCACCGATTTTCACGCCATCCGACAGCATCAAGTATCGATTACACCCTTGATTGTGGACCTGACGCAGCGGGATTTTGTCCACACATTGGCGTCGTGGTTGGACGAATGAATTCCTTACGACATAGCGGCATCGGCATGACGTCCGCGCGTACCCGTGAGAGACTGGTTAAGCGACTGGTGAGCCAAGGGGTTCAGAGTCCGGCGGTGCTGGATCGAATCCGCAACGTGCCTCGCCATTTGTTCGTCGACGAAGCGCTCGCGACACGCGCTTATGAAGACACGGCGCTGCCGATAGGGCATGGCCAGACCATTTCGC
>JBCCHD010000047.1 GCA_039028935.1 Pseudomonadota bacterium
AAAAGGCTTTGTAATAAAACCCAACCGGCAAAAAGCGGCTGAGCCAACCGAGCAATCGATAGCGGTCGCGCATCAATGATCCCGAGACGTTCACCGGATTCACGCTGAGACCGTCTGTGAGTGGCTCTCGGTCCGCGAGTGCATTGGGATTATCCGGTGTCTGAACCAGGGTGTTGGCGTCATGTCCTGCCATTGTTACCGCGCCGCGAGCGCGGTGATACTTAAACGAACGGCTCAACACAAACTGCCCGGATGCCGCCAGCGCGCTCGCTACCGTATCGCCCTTAAAACCCACATAGGGATGTCCTTCGAACGTAAAACGCAGGGGTTGCGTTCGATCCAGCCGCGAGCCAAACGGTTTCGCGAGCCGCGCCTCCGTGCCGCTCACGTTCCGAGCGTCCGCACGTTTATCGCTCATCGACATCTCGCCTGTCGTCGTTTGATGCGGATTGTGGTGAAACGTTTGAGCCGCCAAACCGTTCACTCGCTTCGAACGTGCGCACGATTTCGTCGGTCAGCGTATTGCGCTCGGCCAAGAACCAATACGAGGTGGGTGCGTGACACCACCACTCGAGCACGATACCCGCCTTGTTTTCATGAAAGAACACATACTCAGCCCAGGTGGCTGAGGAACTGCTCTCTGGGTTCGGCATATCATGGCATTCTCCGCCGTAAATAAACTCGGCGATATTGCGCTCGCCGTTCAGAGGACACTTCATGCGTTTCATTTTTAGTGACTCGCCGCCGTGGCACCGGCTTCGTTAATTTGTTCGAAGCGATAAAATCGCTCAAGAGCAAACGGCTCGATCAGCGACGGTACACGGCGCGTAGCGACCAGCTGAGCCATGGTCTTGCCACAAATGGGCGTGGCTTTAAATCCCCACGTGCCCCAGCCGGCGTCAAGATAATAATTCGTCAGTTCACACTCACCCATGACCGGGCTGTAGTCTGGCGTCATATCGGTCATGCCGGCCCACTGTCGCAATAGCTGCGCCTGCGCAAGAAACGGAAATAGCTCCAGGATGGACGTGGCAAGTTGTTCGCGCATTTCGAGCGTAGCGCGGGTGTTGTACAGCGGCGACGGATCCGAACCACCACCGATCACAAACTCTCCTCGGGAGGTCTGATGGGTATAAATGTGCAGCTGCGGCGCACTCACATGTGGGTCGAGCAAAGGCTTGTAGGGCTGGGTCACCATCGCTTGCAATGGATAGGTGTGAAACGGTAGCCTAAGCCCCGCCATACGGCCAACCAGCGAACTGCTACCCGCCACGGCCTGCACGTACACATCGGCTTCCACACGCCCGCGGTTCGTGTTCACGGCGTTGACACGACCATGCTCTACGTCGATGCCAGTCACCTCGGTCAATTGATGCAGCTCGACGCCTCGGGCGCACGCACCACGAGCGTACCCCCACACGACGGCGTCGTGCCGCGCCGTTGCCCCATCGGCATGCCAAAGTCCCGCCATAATCGGATATCGCGTATTGCCATCCAAATTGAGATGGGGCACCAACTCGCGAATCGTTTGGCGATCAACCAGTTCAGAGCGCACGCCCAGATGTTGGTTCACTTCCGCTCGCCAACGCATGCTGCGTACGGCCGCATCCGATTGCGCTAGGGTCA
The DNA here is from genome assembly GCA_039028935.1 of Pseudomonadota bacterium. Classification (NCBI taxonomy): domain Bacteria; kingdom Pseudomonadati; phylum Pseudomonadota; species Pseudomonadota bacterium. The sequence continues at coordinate 1,627 of JBCCHD010000047.1, forward strand.
ACTGACCGCGAGGCTCATAGAGAATGTTGTAACCAAATTCGTTACTAAGCTGTTCAAACAATCGCACCGATTCGGCGTAGAATTCGACGCCCTCCTGCGTCAAGTAATTGGACCGAATGACGGCCGTATTCCGCGCGGTATTACCCCCACCTAAATAGCCTTTCTCAAGAATCGCTACGTTGGTGATGCCGTGGTACTTCGCCAAGTAGTACGCCGTTGCGGCGCCATGTCCGCCGCCGCCGATGATGACCACGTCATAACGCTTAGCCAGCGGCTTTTGCGCGTTGAAATGGTCGCCAGCGCGGTATCGACGACGCAAGCCTGATGTCAGTAAACCAAGCGGCATAAGTGCGAGCCTTGAATCCGATCAACACACGCAAGGTAGCCACCCCAGCAGGGCGGGTCAAACCCTTCAACCCACTATTAGTCAAACTAATAAAGGAGGTGCAATTGTTATGTCTTCCAGGTACTTACCCAATCAGGTAAAGCCCGAGAAACGTTTGGTGCTACCATGCGGTGATGAACCGCAACGGGCGAGGAAAACCATGACAGATGAAGAGCGGCAACGACGAATCGAATTGGCCGCCGCCTATCGACTAGCCGCGCGTTTTGGCTTCAGCGACATTGTGTGGAATCACATCACTGCCAAAATTCCGGGCGGACACGGTTTTTTAATCAATCGCTTCGGTCTGCGATTTGACGAGGTCACCGCCTCCAACCTAGTGACGATTGACCTCGATGGCCATGTGCTTAACCCGGGAACCGCAGACAGTACTGATGCCATCAACACCACAGGGTTTGTTATTCACCGCGGCATCCACGCTGCGCATGCCGATGTCGCTTGTGTGATGCATTCGCACACGCCGGCAGGCATGGCAGTATCCACGCTCAAAGACGGTCTCACTACGCTGGTGTTGGACGCTATGGTCTTTCACAACCGAGTGGCTTACCACCCCTTCGAGGGCGCGTCGGTTGACCGTGCTGAAAGCGAGCGTTTGGTGGCGAGTCTCGGGTCGCATCGCGCCATGATTCTTAAGCATCACGGACTACTAACCTGCGGGGCCACAGTCGGTGAAGCGTTTATCAAAATGTTCTATTTAGACCGCGCGTGCGCGGTGCAAATCGCGGCCATGTCCACCGGTCAAACCCTGGCGGTGCCGCCCGCATCGTTACGCGAAAAAACCGCGCAGGATTACGCCCACTTTCCGCATGGTAAATATGAGTGGCCGGCGCTATTGCGTTTGCTGGACGAGCAAGAGCCCGACTACAAATCATGATGCTTAGATCGAGATCAAACGCCGTTTAAACAACCGATACGCAACGCGGCCGGGATAAACCCGGCCGCGCTGTGTTACGTGCCAAACTTAGACTAGAACGTCGCGATGCCGCTAGGCCCCGGTGGTCCGAAGAAAAAGTCTTGCATGATCGCCGAATCGAGGAAGTTGACGGTGCCATCCCCGTTAAAGTCGGCATCGAGCCCAGGTCCGGTTTGCAAGAAGTTGTCGCTAAACTCGGCCAAATCCAGGAAGTTCACCGTCCCGTCATTGTTTAGATCGGGATCGCAAATGTTGCCAATGCCATCGCCGTGTGTGTCGCGCTGATCTGGGTTGGCTACGAGCACACAATTATCCAAATCGTCGGCGACGCCATCCCCATCCGAGTCGAGGAACTGCGGCGACGGTGTGGTGCAGATTTCGAGCCCCCAGCCGATCAGCGTTCCACCATCAGCCGGATAGCTGTCACTAACATTGAGTGTCCAATCGCCGGTTCCTGGGTTTCCAGTAAAGGCGGACATGTTATTGCTCGGTAAGTGCGTGCCCTGATCGTTATAAGGACACGGCAGCGGTGTCGCCGCCTGGTCATCGAGGCTCACATGGAAATCATCAAGACTCCCACAGCTTTCCTCAATGATGCGCACCATGGCATTTTCGGCGTGTCGATTGTTGCCGGGACCGCGATGTGCGTGAAGCTGTGGCCCAATGAGTTCAAACGTCAAATCGCCCAGATAGGAATGCAAACCGCGAAGGTCGATCACATTCACATCCACGACTTCTCCAATCGAATTGGACGTCAACGTAGAACTGATTGTGTTGACCGACGACGCATCGATGGTCTTGGGCACATCGGCGCTCGTGTAGGTCGTGCAAGCCGGAGCGGCGGTCGTGAACGAGGCCGCTACCGAGGTAGAACTACCGCACGCATTGTGACTGGTGACACGCCAATACAACGTGCTGTCGCTGGGGAAGGCACCACCGGCATACGTCGGCATCGACAGATCGGTCGCGCTCACAATGACGTTAGTGAAGCCGGCGTCGGTCGCAACCTCGACATCGTAGCGGAAAGCGCCATCAACCGATGTCCAGTGCAACGGCTGATTGGCTGATACGTTTGTCGAGCCATTAGCCGGCATTTGAATACCCGCGCTAAGCGGCGCACTGTCAGATACCTCAACATCCAGATCAACCGATTCGCGCTCCTTGCCCACATCACCATCGATCGTCAGGCGATATTGACCGGATCCGGATTTTGTCACCGACACATCCACACCCACGGTCGCCGGTGGCACCATCACACTCTCGGTTAGCGTCGCGGTAATATTCGGCGGTGCACCGGAAAGCGTGAGTGCCACTTCCTCGGTAAACCCTTCCGATGCGGCCAGCTCAAGATCGGCCGAGGCACTGCCGACACCACACACATCCAGTCGCTCAGGATCAATCTCCAAGCGGAACGTTGGCGCGAGACTGGTCGGGCGCAGAACAAACAACCCAGACTCGATGCCGCTGACGATCACCGTGCCACTTTCAAAGTAAGGATAGGTGCTCCAGGCGCCATTAAAATTCGCGTTGTCATTGCTTGGATAAACGTCAAAAAAGGCCTCTTCGACCAGCACCGCGTTGGCGGGATCCTCCGCTTTGAGAATGCGTAAGCCCGCGCGATAATTGGCTTGGAACGCGTATTCGCCTTTCACGTACATATTGTGATCGATGGCGGCCGTTGAGCTGACGTGTTCACCCGCGAGAAACGGCGCAGACGGATCACTGACATCAAACACTCGGGTTTTGGTGTTGTGCCCCTGACCGCTCTCGTCGAGTTCGTCGTCGAGCAGAAAGTAATTGTGGTCTTCGGTGAGCCAGCCTTGGTGCGTGTACGCCGAATTAGCATAAGGTAGGCGCGCGATTTGTACTGGGTTGGCTTTGTTGCTGACATCCACAATAGTCAGCGTGTCTTCGTTTGAGTTGAAGCACAGTTCGCTGCCGTGATGAAAACTATGCGAGTCGCCGGCGAACACGACACATTGTGTGTCGTGTGTGTAGCCATCATCGGAGTAGCAACCGGAGAAACTGGGTGCCGCCGGTGACGAAACGTCAATCATGTGAAGACCACCTGAACACGTGCTGGTACCGACCGCATACGCAAAGCCCGTTTCCTCATTGATCGCAATATTGTGCGCGTTACCAAACTCACCATAGTGCGTTGTGTTGGAAAACGTTTGCGGTGTGGTCACGCCGCGCAATTGACGCAAGTCAAACACCTGCATGCCATGGCCGGACGCTTCACTCACAATGTAGGCGTGGTTTTTTGACACTTTGATGTCGCGCCAGGTCGAATTCGACGTATGCGTGGGCAAATTGCCCAAGTAAACCGGACTGATCGGATCGGAGATGTCCACAAACGAGGTGCCGCTCGAACGACCCATAATGGCGTATTCTTTGCCGGTCTGTGGATCCGTCCAGCCCCAGATGTCGTTTCCAGCTCCACCACCGATGTCACCCAGCGGCATGAACGACAGAAGATCGACGTTGCTGCATGGATAGCCGGCCGCGAAGCCGCCGGTGCACGGTGTTGCCGCAATCGCACGGGTTGCCGGTGCCACGAGATCATCGGCGCGCACCGAACCCAGCGGCGAGAAATTGGCCGACGTCAAATTCCGTACGTCGCTGCCGCCGTCGGTGGTCGCAACCGGACACGACCAGGCGGGCACGGCCAGCATGGCGATCACTGGCACAAGCGCCAGCCGCCCCCATCGAGAGATTGAGTTGATCATATTGTTCCCCTGAATTGAGTTGGCGCGCCCTTCTTACTGGGACACTATTACCACTGTCAGGGAGTATAGGACGATTCGACGCCGCGGCACATTATGACCGAGCGTTTTCCGCAATCAGCTTAACAAAATCAATAGCTTAAGTCATTATTGAACGAAAATGATCATCCCAGTCGTCTGGCCGCTTGGAGCGTGTTGCGCAGGAGGCAGGCGATGGTCATCGGACCTACCCCGCCCGGTACCGGCGTGATGGCGCCAGCGACGGCTTCGGCCGCATCAAAATCGACGTCGCCGACAAGCCGTCCTTTGCCACCGTCTTGCGCCTCGATGCGATTAATACCGACATCGATGACAATAGCGCCCGGCTTAATCCAGTCAGCTTTGATCATCTCGGGTCGGCCCACCGCCGCCACCAGTATGTCGGCGGTCCGACAAAGCGCGGGCAAGTCCCGCGTTCTCGAATGCGCGATGGTGACCGTACAACTCTCGGCCAACAACAACGACGCCATCGGTTTTCCCACAATATTGGAACGCCCCACGACCACCGCATTCATGCCAGACAAATCCGGCACGTGATCTTTGACCATGAGCCAACATCCCAATGGCGTGCAGGGGACAAAGCCGTCGTCGCCGATCACCAATTTGCCCACGTTGTTGATGTGAAAACCATCCACGTCCTTGTCGGGCGAAATGGTGTTGATCACCAATTGTTCGTCGAGATGCTTAGGCAGCGGAAGCTGTACCAAAATGCCGTGCACGCTGGCGTCGTTATTGAGCTGATCGATAAGCGACAGCAACGCGTCTTGCGATGTGTCCTCGGCCAGCTCATGCGTGAAAGAGTTAAACCCGACCTCTTTGGCCATTTTGCCTTTGCTGCGCACGTAGACCTGACTGGCAGGATCCGATCCGACAATCACCACGGCAAGCCCCGGGGTCGTGCCGCTTGCCACCAGATCAGCCGTTTCGCGGGCGATCTCTTCTCGCAACGCTTGAGCGTGTGCCTTACCGTCTATCCGATCTGCCATACTGTTCTCTCCGCATCGAGTTCATCGTACCCGTTCAGGCACGCCAATCTTTGTATTTTAATCCAACGCCTCGCGCCAAACGCTGGGCAAGCGACACGGATATGTGCCATTGCGGCGGTCCTGATCGACTGCGCGGCCATGCGCGCTGCGCGCGCCTTGTCGGCACAACTGCCCTCTTCACCCACCGCGTCGCTTGAGCGCCCTACCCACTCGACCGGTCGCATGCTCAGGATTTATTCACGCGCAACAAGTAGAATACCTCCACGTTTTTCTGATCTGACAGTATGCGAATCACGCCCGACGACATTCTTAACGGCCCCACCGCTCCGGTCCTTCGCCGCATGACCATTCCTATGGTCTGGGGCATCGCGGCGATGTTTTTGTTTCAAATGGTCGATTTGTACTTTATTGGGCTATTGGGCACACAGGAGCTGGCGGCCATTTCGTTCACCTTTCCGGTGACGTTCACAATTATTAGCCTCGCCATTGGCATCACAATCGCGCTCTCGATCACGGTGGGCAAGGCCATCGGCGCTGGACGCAAAAACACAGCCGCACGCATCGCAACCAATGCCATTATTGCCGGCATTATTGTGGTGGCTGTTATTGCCGTTGTCGGCCTCAGCACCGTCGATGCCCTGTTCACCCTCCTCGGTGCCAGCCCCGCCACCATCGCGTTAATTCACGAATACATCGATCTTTGGTATTTATATTGCGTCTTTTTGGTTGTGCCCTACATCGGCAACTCAGCGATACGCGCGACCGGGGATACCTTCTGGCCTAGCCTGCTGATGATCAGCAGCGGCGTGGTGAACATCGTGCTCGATCCGCTGCTCATTTTTGGTATCGGTCCGTTTCCAGAAATGGGCATCCGCGGTGCCGCAGTCGCGACGGTGATCGCCTGGATCGTCACCTTTCTCGGCTCACTGTGGCTGCTGGGTATACGCGAAAAACTGTTGTTGATCGCCGTTCCTAACGTCCGCACGTTCATCGATGACACTTGGCAATTGTTTAAATTAGGCGCACCGATCTCGCTAGCCAACATGGCGGTTCCTCTTGGGGTCGCGGTGCTCACCAAATTCGTATCAACACATGGCGAGGCGGCGGTGGCCGCCTTCGGCACGGGCAGCCGCATCGAGAGCATGGCGATGGTCGTGTCGTTCGCGCTTACAGCCGCGTTATCGCCCTATATGGCGCAGAACTTTGGCGCCAGCAATTCAACCAAAGCGCGCGAGGCCCTGGGCATTGCACTTCGTTTTGGCTTCGTCTTTCAGTTGATTGTGTACCTGGTGCTCGTGGTCCTGAGCGGCTGGGTTGGTCATATATTTAGCGACGATCCAGTCGTTATCGATAACGTCGCACTCTACCTGTGGATCATGCCGCTAGGCGGTGCGTTTTATGCGCTGTTTATCGTATACAACACCGCGTTTAATGCATCAGGCCGCAGCGGTCTAACGCTCCTTGGGACCGTCGTGCGACTGGTGGTTCTCGTCATTCCGCTTGCGTGGATTGGCCAGCGACTATTTGGACTCACCGGCATTTTCGGCGGCGTGGTTATTGGCAATGCACTCAGCGCACTGTTTAGCGTTTGGCTCTTCCGGCGCTATCTGAACACTCAGGTCGACGGGTCACCCGCGCCAACCTAACGTATCGATCGCACCCTGTGTTCGACGAGCGTGATTGCCTCACGCTCGCCCAACATCACGCTCAGGTTTCAGGTGCTTCCAACACACCGCGACGAATCTGATCCAATTCGAGTGATTCAAACAGCGCTTGGAAATTCCCCTCGCCAAAGCCGTCGTTTCCTTTGCGCTGAATAATCTCAAAAAAGATCGGGCCGATAACGTTCTCGGTAAAGATCTGCAGCAGCAAGCCTTGTCCTTTGTCCGGTGCACCATCAATCAGGATGCGACGTTTGCGCAGTTCATCAACTGGCTCTCCGTGCCCTGGCAGACGCTGATCAATCAGGTCAAAGTAGGCGTCCATCGTGTCTTGAAGACCCACACCACGTGCTGTCAGATCATCCACACTGTCGTAAATGTCGTGCGCGCCTAACGCGATGTGCTGAATGCCCTCGCCTTTGTACTCGCGCAAGAATTCTTCGATTTGACTGTGTTCATCCTGGCTTTCGTTGAGTGGGATACGGATCTTGCCACACGGACTGGTCATGGCTTTTGAAAAGAGTCCCGTTGCCTGTCCTTCGATATCGAAGTAGCGAATTTCTCGGAAATTGAATAAATCCTCATAAAAGGACGCCCACTTATCCATCTGGCCTCGATGGACATTGTGGGTCAGATGGTCGAGGTACGTCAGACCGGTACTCGCAGCCGCCATCTTTTCTTGCCAGTTCTCAACAAATTCAAAATCAATGTCGTAAATCGTGCCGTTTGCGTACCGATCCACAAAGTACAACCGGCTCCCACCGATGCCCTCAATGGCGGGAATATTGAGTTCCATGGGACCCGGATCCGTGGGGCACGGCGTGGCACCCAGTTTTACCGCACGGTCAAAAGCAAATCCGGCGTCCTTGACGCGAAACGCCATGGCGCAGGCACACGGCCCGTGGTCGCGCGCAAATTCCTGGGCGAAACTGTCGGGTTCTGCATTAATGATGAAATTGATGTCTCCCTGTTTGTGCAGCGTGACATCTTTGGACCGATGGCGAGCCACCTCGACAAAGCCCATTTTTTCGAACAGCTGCCGAAGCGCTGTTGGATCAGGTGCGGCGTACTCGACGAATTCGAATCCATCAGTTCCCATCGGGTTATGGGGCATGTTGTCGCTCATGGCAGCATCCTGTTCCAATAAAAAGGTTTCATAGTATACCTTCTTATTGATGGCGAAAACTGCCGTTTTCAATCATAATCGCCAATTGTATTGCCGTATTTCAGCACAAAAATCGATTAAACCGATGGATTCCACCAACCTTGATAAATACGATATTGCGATTCTCACCGCCCTGCAGGACGACGCTCGCCTGTCGTGGGTCGAATTGGCGGAGCGGGCCAGCCTCTCGCCAAGCTCGTGTCAACGGCGCGTCCGAGCGCTCGAAGCGTCCGGCGTCATCGCCGCCTACCAGGCACAACTTGATACGAAAAAAGCAGGCTACGACGTCGCGGCCTTTGTTGCCGTGAATGTCGAACGACAAAACTTCTCATTAGCTCAACAATTTCGGGCGGCACTGCTGCGAAAACCAGAAGTCTTGGAATGCCACCTCCTCTCCGGATCCATCGATTTTATGCTCCATGTTGTCGCGGTCGATCTGCGCGCATTTGGCGAGTTTATCCAGCGCGAAATCCTAAGCTTGCCGGGCGTAAAAGACGCCACCTCCTCGATCGTTCTCGAGGAAATTAAAAAAGTCGGCCCGACGGCTCGACGCAGTGAACGGTCGTAACATGAGCGATTGTCTTGTGGCCTCCCAATCGTTTGGTCACACTACGTCAATGAACAACAGACCGCATCGTTCGCGAGCCATTCGACTTGCGTGGCTCACGTCGCTCGTTGTGCTGATCGGCGGCTGTGAAGCACCACCCAGTGAACACCCGCCACCGATAAACACTCTCGACAACCCCGCACCCACTAACGCGCAACTTCCCAACATTATTGCGGGTGGCAAAGGCGCGCCGCTAATACTCAGTTGGATCGAAACACAGGGCGAGAACACACATCGCCTACGCTATTCAACGTGGTCGCCCAAAACACATTGGTCAGCATCAGAAACTGTCGCAACCGGCGGCGATTGGTTCGTAAACTGGGCCGACTTTCCCGCCGTGTATGCCGTGGACTCCGACCGACTCGCTGCTCACTGGCTTAAGCGCTCTGGACCCGACACGTATGCATACGATGTGATCACACGACAGCGCATTGACGGTGTGTGGCGCGCATCACGTAGCCCCCACCTCGATGGCACCCAAACCGAACATGGTTTTGTGAGTTTTTATTCGATTGGCGGACAACCGGCACTGGCGTGGCTGGATGGCCGCCACACCGGATCCAGTGGCGGCGATCATGCCAGCCATGCCGATTCGAGCGGCAGCATGGCCTTACGTACACGCACACTTTCCAGCACCCCCACGCCCCTTATCGAACACAGCACGTTACTCGATGACCGAGTCTGCGACTGCTGCCAAACCGCGGCCGTCAATACGGATAGTGGTGCGATCATTTTCTATCGTGATCGATCGCCCGACGAAGTGCGCGACATCGCTTATGTGCGCTATGACTATTCATCGAAGACCTGGAGCCCGCCCCGCGCTCTGCATCGCGACAATTGGGTGATCAACGGATGCCCGGTTAATGGGCCACAGGCAGCGGCGCAGGGCCAGACGATTGCGGTTGCCTGGTTTACGGCGACGCCGACACCGCGTGTGCAACTGGCGATGTCTGACGATGGCGGTGCACAGTTCGACGCACCGGTACTGGTCAGCGACGCCAACCCACTCGGTCGCGTCTCCATCGGTATCACGCCCAGCGGACGCGTCATGGTCGGTTGGATCGAGACTCAGCGCGACAACGCCGTGCTCAAGACTACGCTCTACACCCCGCAAGGACATAAGATACGAACGCTGGATATCGCCACCGTCAGCTCGACCCGAAGAAGCGGCTTCCCTCGCCTTGGGGTCGTCGACGAACACACCGCCCTGATCGTCTGGACGGACTGGCAGGGCGGCACCAGTCACGTGCGAACCGCAACGGTCGCGCTACCCCCCGCTCAAGACGACACACACTGACACTGAATTTTGGGCGGGCAATGGTCAACCAGGCCCTATTCTGGCCTTTTGATTCCCACATGAAATCGACGCGTGGTTGCGTATAATGCGCGCTGGACTTGGAGGTCTCGCTGACCCGGAACCCCCACCGCCAAAGGCAGTCCACTTTGCTGCAATACCCATCGCATAGGATACGCACGATATGCCAAAAATCACTGTTAAAGACCTGCAGGGCGAATCACAGGTCATCGACGCCAGCAGTACCGGCAGCCTCATGGAGGTGTTAGTCGAAGCCGACTACGACGACATTGAGGCCATATGCGGTGGTTGCTGCGCCTGCGCGACCTGTCATGTGTATGTCGCCGATGAGTGGGCGGAAAAGCTGCCCGAAGCCGCAGACGATGAAATCATGTTGCTCGAGTCAGTTGATGCCTACGACGAACGTCGCTCGCGCTTATCGTGCCAAATAATGATGAATGACGACGTCGAAGGTCTCGAACTGGAAATTGCTCCGCCTGAATAAACCCGGCGCCGTCCACCAAACATGACGACGTCTCGGCGTGCTCGGGGTATCACATCAACCGCACACATCGTTTAACAACACCGGACACGTAACGAGTCGGTGATGGGTTATACCTATCGCCGAATGACTACCCGACGCGTCACGCTACCGCAGTGAGCGCCCGTCCCCAACGCTGTTTTCCGTGCGCCTCCGTGAACGCATTGTTTTCCCAGGCCAGATTACCCGCGACAAAAACAGCCGCGACCACATCGTCGCTGCGATTGACCAGTTGCTCATGACGAAACGCCTCGCGATAGATCGAGCGCGTGGCGGCCTCACTGTCGTACACGCGTAATTTTTGTGGATCGACCAACACCAGATCGGCGCGCGCGCCAACATCCATCGATCCAGCATCAATGTTAAAAAATTCCGCCGGGTCACGCGTGAGGCGCTTGACCAAATAGGCCACCGCATCCAAACCGCGCCCCATAGCGGATTGCAAGCCACGCAAATTCGCATCGTAAAACGCCATATTGGTTAAATGCGCGCCCGAGTCATTAAACCCGGGAAGTACTCGTGGATCGAGAAGCGTATCCAACGTGATCGTGGGATCGCGATTGGCAACGACCGAATACCAGTACAAATCGGTGTCGAACTGGCGCAACATTTCCAATAAAAAACGCGCCTCACAATCAAGAGGTGACGGCATACTTTCGAAACTACGGCGCTCATCGTCACTCTCACACGCATACTGGCCATTCTGCCAGCGCTGCAGTCGCGCAAATACGGCACCCAGATCGAGTCCCGACCACACGTCGACCGGACAACGATCAATGACCATTTCATCGATGTTACGGGTAAACGCGTAGTCTTCACGCGACAGCCAACGCTTCAACCGCGCCACGCTAAATCCGCGTTTGCCGTGCGTCCACATGCGCACAAAGTCTCGTTCAAACTGCGGATCGTTGAGTACCGCCTGACGTCCCTCCCGATCTTCCAAGTCGGGCTCATTGAGCAAACGCAGCTCGTCGATCTCTTCGAAAATCGGCGTAATCGGTCCCTCTCCCCACACTTTAAACGGTGCGGCCAATCCCTGAATGGCGAACCGACCCTTGATCAACGTTGAGTTAAGAAAACGGGTGAGAAACCGAATGGTTTTTAACAGGCCGCGATTTGCCGCCACATCGAGCGCAGCGACCGCAGTGAGTCTGAGGGGTCGACCGTAGAGTCGCCCGCTGGTCAGCAGAAAATTACGCAAAATCTGAATACGACTGTCTTTTGGCGGCGTCGCTTGCCACACGCGATCGTGTCCACGCAGCACGTCAGTAAGCGCTTTGAGTTCGTTAAATGTGCCGTACTGAGTCGGTATTTTTTTTCGTCGATTTGGATCGTTGGCCAGAAAGTGGAACGGTAAGGCGTCGGTTGAAAAACCCACGTAACCCTCATTCATCGCAAGTTCGAGCAAGTCTTGCATTTGCTTGATTTCATTCTCGTTGGGTTCGCGGGCCACACTTTGCTCAAACCCCATCACTTCGATTCGGAGCATTGAATGCGGCACCATCGGCACAATGTTAACGCCAAGCGGCAGCGTATCAAGATGCGCGAGATAGTCTTTTGAAGTTGTCCATGTGGCTCGATCCGCGACTTCTTTAAGCACGGGTTTGGGGATATTCTCGACTCGCGCAAAGCAATCAACAATGGGATCAACATTCTCGCCCTTATCGCGTTGCGCGCCATACGCCAAACCCAAACTGCAGTTGCTCACAACCACTGTGGTGGTGCCATGGCGCACCGCCTCGGGCAGCCCGGGTGCGAGCTCCACTTCCAAGTCAAAATGGGTATGAATGTCCAGCAACCCAGGCATGAGCCACAATCCACGTGCCTCAATGACACGATCCGCTGTGGCATCAAGATGCGCCGCTCGCGCGGCGACTTTACCGTCGACGATTGCGACATCCTGGCGTACTGGAGTTTGGCCGGTACCATCGAACACCAGCGCATCGTGAATCAGCGTATCGTAATGCGCGGTCATACTGTTTCCTCAAAAAATGTCAGCGCGTGACGCGTGACGGCGTCCGGTGCCTCGAGCTGCGGGTAGTGGCCGATCGTCGGCAACTCAATAATCGTACCGCGACCGACGAGTTCGCGATAGCGGGCCACCATATGTGCGCCCGACACGGGATCACTGGAGCCGTTGATCAGGGCCAACGGTACGGTCGACACTCTGAGCGCATCCAGCCAGCGCTCACGATGAACACGTCGGTCTTTGATGTACCACATGAGTCGATGCATATTGGAACGGCCGTTATTGTAATTCATTAGCTGCCAAAAATTGTCCAACTCAGTTTGCGATGGTGGTGTCTCACGCCCGAACACCGCCGTGAGATTTCGTTCAAGCGCAGCGCGCCCCATTAACCGCACAAACAGCCCTCCAGCCGGCCCGACCAGCAGCTTTTGGGCAAACCTGGCGCGGTGTGTTTCGGGAAATAGGCCACCATTGAGCAGGCACGCCGCCACGATAGTGGGCGCCGCTTGCTGGCGACACCGAGCCAAAATTTCCTGAGCGACGGTATCGCCATAGTCGTGCGCCAGTAACGCACAGCGTGACACACCGCGAGCGGCGAGAAGCGCAAGCACAAGATCGGCCTGCTCGTGAATGGAGTAGCGCTGACGCGGCTTATCCGAATAGCCAAAGCCCAGCAGATCCATCGCGATCACTCGATAGCGCGCGCATAATGCGTCCCACTGCTTGTGCCAATCCCAACTGGATGTCGGAAAGCCATGAATCAGCACAATGACATCCTGATTCGCCTCCGCGCCGCTATCGATCACGAACAGCGAGTGATCGCCGACTTGCTCCATCCCACCCAGCGCTCGCCAATCGTTGAGCGTATAGCCTTCGGATGTCGATTGTTTAGTGGGCAATGACGGTCTTAGCGTCGTTTGATCGGTTGTCATGCCTCAGGCTCGTCTACCACGTGACTGCGTAAGCAGCCGACGTCCGTAATGTCGACTTCCACAACATCACCCGCTTTCATAAAGATCGGTGGCTCCCGTTTCACGCCGACGCCCCCAGGAGTACCCGTCACGATCACATCACCCGGCGCGAGACGCGTGAACGTGGTCACGTACGCAATGAGTTCCGGTATCGAAAAAATCATCAAATCGGTGGTAGTGTGCTGCATGGTCTCACCATTGAGTCGCGTCGTCAGCGTCAACGCGGTCGGGTCGGGCAACTCCGCGGTTGTCACGAGTGCAGGTCCGAAGGCGCCTGTACGCTCGAAATTCTTGCCGGGCGTGAATTGCGTAGTATGCCGCTGCCAATCGCGAATCGAAATATCGTTGAACGCGCTGTACCCGGCCACCAACTGCATGGCGTCCTCGACGGCGACATGACGCCCTGACCGACCAATGATCACGGCCAATTCGCCTTCAAAATCCATCTTCTGTGACACCTTGGGGCGCCATACCGCTTCGTTGTGGCCAACTAGACAGTCGGCAAAACGCGCGAACACGGTGGGATGGTCGCGCTCCTGATTGCCCGTTTCGATGCGATGGGCGTGGTAGTTCAAGCCGATACAAAAAATCTTGCCCGGCCGCTCAATCACCGGCCGAAACCGCACTGCCTCCAGCGGAATCCATTGACGCTCATCCGGCACTAAGACCGATAAGTCACCCTCGGTTTGATGCAGCAGATGTTTGAGACTATTTGATGGCTTTGCATCACGAAGCGGCATCACCACATCGTCCGTTAGCCAACCCACTCGAGCGTGCTCAGGCGTAACGGAATCACAATAGGTCACAAATGGCATAACGTATCCAGAACCCTTATTCAACAAGCAAAAGAGTACGCAGGCCGAGGCAGATTCTCAACAACACCGTCTTTTTGAATGGGCCAACGCTCCACGGAGCGCAAAACTCGTTGGCCGACGCCAACGAAACCCTGTGGGTAGGATGCTGGTAACGATCCGGCTTATGGCCCACAATCGGTGCGGCGATTAGTCTTCCCTTTTTCTGTGTACCACTAACATTTCTGACACGATGATTTCTCCTGACCTCCCTACCGCTCTCGAGACGCAATTTGGACTCCGTGGCGAACTGAAAGCACTCTACAGCTATTTGGATGAGAGCTTTCTGCTGACTGTTGACTCATCATCAACATCTGCCTACGCGAGGCAGCGCCTTGTCGTGAAAGTGATGCACTCGGGCGCCAATCCGCTATTCGTCCACAAACAGATTGCGATACTCGATCACCTGCGACGCGCCGGGGACGCCCACGCCCTCCCCCCCACAGCCGCCACCGTCCCAACACTGGCGGGTAGCGGGCATGGCGCACTTCTCGATGACAGTGGCAATGAACGCATTATATGGGTGGTTGAGTTTCTCGATGGGGTGCTGGCCGCCGATCAACAGCCGTATACGCGCTCCGGTATCCGAGCGTTGGGGAAATCGCTTGCGCAACTCCACGCCTGCCTGACGGGCGTCGACCATGCGGGACTCGAACTCGACTTCTCGTGGCGCCTGACCAACGTCGACTGGTTGACCCAGCAGACCGCCGATCTGATCGCCGCCTATCCGAGCCACGGTCAATGGCTCGCAAGCGCCATTGCCGACTTCGATCGAACGGGAGAGGCTAGCGCCTTCCATCACGCGTTGACCGCTCTGCCTGCACAGGCCATCCATGGCGACATTAACGAGCACAATGTGCTGTTTTCAGCGCAGTCTCTTTACGATCCCCATCATCAGCACGTCGCCGGACTCATTGATTTTGGTGACGCTCACCGGGCGCCGCGCATTTGCGATCTGGCAATCGCCGCCACGTACTTCATGATGAACCAGGACGATCCGTGGTGGGTGCTCACTGAGTTAATCACCGGCTATCATTCGATCACGCCACTGTCGCGCGCCGAGGGCGAGCTGATCATGCCGCTGGTGCGTCTGCGCCTGGCGCAAAGTCTGGCACACAGCATGCGCAGCAGGAAGACCGGCGACGACTATGTGACGATTTCGCAGCAACCTGCCTTGCGATTGATCGATCAGCTTCGCGGCCTGCCCAACCCGTTTGCACAATGGTGGGTTCTTGCCGCGATCGACATTCATCCGCTGAAGCAAAAGCAAGACGCGCTCACACACACACTGTCGGACACAACCCTGTCCCCGATGGTTGACAAAGACCTAGCACAGGCGCCCGTACTGGATTTGAGCCCGGCTTCCGGAGAACCCGTTGATGTTTTCGCCGGCGACATGCCCGATCCGATCACATCGTCGGACGACGTCGCGCTGGGCCGCTATGGCGAGCCCCGCCTCGTCTATCAGTCGCCGGCCTTCAAGTCAGGCGCGCACCCCGCCGAGGACGCCCGCACCATCCATGCGGGTGTCGACATCTTCTTAGTCGCCGGATCACCGGTATTCGCACCGCTGAGCGGCACCGTGCACGCCATTGAAAATCGGACGGCTAGACAGGACTATGGTCCAACAATCGTGCTCCGGCACGAGTTGGCGGGCGACGCCTTTTACACTCTGTATGGACACCTCGACCCCGAATGCCTCGGGCACCTTGACGTGGGCGACACCATCGATCGCGGGGCCCGAATCGCGCGGGTGGGTGCGCCACCTGATAATGGCGACTGGCCACCTCATTTACACTTTCAGTGGGTGCTCGAGGACCTCGATTGGGGAACGGACATCAATGGCGTGTGTCGCGCTCGTGATTGGTGGTTGTGGCAGCAGCTCTTTCCCAATCCAGCACCGTTCCTCGGCTGCCACCCAGAACGGATTGCGCACGCCGTAACCGACGATACCCTGCTGCTTCGACGGCGCGATGCACGAGTGGGCAGCAGCCTGTCGGTCGCCTATGAGCGGCCCGTTCAGGTGGTACGCGGTTGGATGCAATATCTGTATGACCAATATGGTCGCTGCTATCTTGACGCGTACAACAACGTACCGCATGTCGGTCACTGCCACCCTCACGTCGTTCGCGCCGTGGAACGCCAACTCAAGACCTTGAGCACCAACACCCGCTATCTGCACGAAACGATGCTCGATTATGCGGAGGCGCTGACCGAACGCCTCGCGGCCCCCCTCGATACTGTGTTTCTGGTCAACTCAGCCAGTGAGGCAAACGAGCTAGCGCTGCGGCTTGCTCGCACGGCAACCGGGGCGCGGGATCTGATAGTGATGGCCGATGCCTATCATGGCCATACGACGTCGCTGATCGACATCAGTCCTTACAAAGCCGAAGGCCAAGGCGGCGAAGGCTGTCCCGATTGGGTGCATATCGTCAGCGCCGTCGATGTGTATCGTGGTCGCTATCGACGTGACAATCCCGACGCCGCCGAACGGTACGCGGACGAAGTGCGTCAAACCATAACCACACTGCCGGCGCCGCTGTGTGCGTATATCGCCGAATCACTACCCAGTGTGGGTGGACAGCTAGTCTACCCAAAAGGCTATCTCACTCGGGTCTATGACGCGGTGCGCGACGCGGGAGGCGTGTGTATCGCCGATGAAGTACAAACGGGTTTCGGCCGTACTGGAGAGTATTTTTGGGGATTTGAACAGCAAGACGTCGTGCCCGACATCGTGGTGCTGGGTAAACCCATCGGCAATGGCTTTCCACTGGCGGCGGTGATCACCACATCGTCCATCGCCCAAACCTTCGACAATGGCATGGAGTTTTTCAGTACGTTCGGCGGCAACACGGTGGCCTGTGCCGCCGGCCTGGCCGTGCTCGAAGTGATGGAGCAGGACAATCTGCAGGCACATATAAAAGACAGCGGCGACTATCTCAAAAACACGTTGGAGGAGACACTCAGCACGCATCCTCTCGTTGGGGACGTGCGCGGCATGGGCCTGTTTTTGGGAGTCGAACTGGTCACCGATAAGGTCGCACTCACGCCCGCCACTGCGCAGGCCGGTTACATTAAGAATCGTCTCAGAGAACTCGGCGTCCTCATTGGCACCGATGGCCCGCATGACAACGTATTGAAAATTCGACCGCCGTCACCATTTACTCGACAGGACGCCGATTTTCTCGTGTCCAAGCTGTCCCATGTGCTTAACGACACCGTAATGCGAACTTCGTGAATCAGACTGGCCATCACTATTAATCCGACAACCCGTAATCCACGTGAGGCGCTAAACCGTCTTCGTCCGCTCCGCTATTTATGGCCCTACGCCTACGCGTATCGCCGCCAGGTCGCCTACGCGCTGCTGTTTTTGATTTTGGCCGCCGGCGCGATGCTCGTGTTACCGACGGCCGTGCGCTACATGATCGACAACGGTTTTTCGAGCGACAATCTCGGCAACCTCAACCGCTATTTTCTCGCATTGTTTGTTGTCGCCGTTTGCCTGGGCATTTTTGCCGCGCTGCGCTTTTACTGGGTCTCTTGGTTGGGCGAACGAGTGGTCGCTGATGTACGGACGAATTTGTACCGACACGTAACGGGCCTGAGTCCAGCGTTTTTCGAGCACACGCGCACGGGCGAGGTCCTATCTCGCCTGAACACGGATACCACGCTTATCGATACGGTTGTGGGCTCCAGTTTCTCGATCGCGCTACGCAGCGCCGCCATTTTAATCGGCTCGGTGGTCATGCTGTTTGTCACAGCGCCTAAGATGGCCGCCGCCCTGGCGCTGGTGATACCGGTGGTACTGGCGCCGATCATTTTTTTCGGTCAGCGAATTCGAACCCTGTCCCGACAGAGCCAGGACAGCATTGCCGATTTCAGTGCGCTGGCGACCGAATCGTTAAACGCCATACACACCGTGCAGTCGTTCGCCGCGGAGGAATTTGAACGCGGCCGCTTTCGCGATGCGGTGTCGACGGCGTTTGGCAAGGCGCGTCGACGCATCGTGTTTCGATCCCTCATGTCCGCCATGGTGACGATCAGTCTATTTGGCGGCATTGCGCTGATGCTCAAAAGTGGTGCCACCAGCGTGGCGTCCGGCACCACCACTGCCGGCACGTTGGGTCAATTTGTTCTCTACGCGTTGCTCGCGGCGAGCGCGACTGGCGGCCTGAGCGAAGTGTGGGGGCAGCTTCAACGCGCTGCCGGCGCGGTTGAACGAATTGCTGAACTGATGGCAACGCCATCGGCGATCCAAGATCCCGAGTCACCGGTTGTACTCGGCCATGCCACCACAGGCGCCTTTTCCTTCGATAAGGTGACCTTCGCGTACCCATCCAGACCGGATAAACCGGCACTGAGCGATTTTTCGTTGACGGTCAATGAAGGCGAAACCGTAGCGCTCGTGGGTCCTTCAGGTGCTGGCAAAACCACCGTGATGGACGTGCTCTTGCGCTTTTATGATGTTCAACAGGGTGTCATTACCGTAAATGGCGCGCCGATTACCGACGTCGCACAAGGCGACCTTCGTCGTCAGTTTGGCGTTGTCGCTCAACACGCCCAAATTTTTTCATGTAGCGCGGCGGATAACATCGCCTATGGCTTGCCCGAGACCCCAATCGACGCGATTACCGAGGCGGCAAAAACCGCGCTGGCCCACGAGTTCATCAGCGCGCTTGATCAAGGCTACGACACGTATTTAGGCGAGCGCGGTGTGCGCTTATCCGGCGGTCAGCAGCAACGCATCGCCATCGCACGGGCGATCGTGCGGCATCCTGCAATACTATTGCTGGATGAGGCAACAAGTTCATTGGATGCCAAGAGTGAGGCGATGGTCCAAAGTGCGCTCGATAACGTCATGGAAAATCGCACGACGCTGGTTATTGCTCACCGCTTAGCGACGGTATTACAGGCCGATCGCATTGTGGTGATGGACGAAGGCCGGGTGGTCGCTACCGGTACGCATGACACGTTGATAAAAGAAGACGGCTTATATCGAGAATTTGCCTCACTGCAGCTTGCGAACTGACCGGGCATAGACTGACGGTTGGGTGGGTGTGATGACGGCTTGACGACCGTCAGCCCGGTGCCACCCTTCCCAAGATGGCTTGATGAAAAATCCCAGCGCTTGCCCGTATCGCGCGCTACGGGGAATCCGGTTGCGCGGACGGATGTGCGCGGGCAAAGGCTTCGAGCGCCTCACACTCGTGATGAATCGCACGGATAACCGGATACGGCGCCATATCCACGTCGAAACGCTGGTTATTGAGTACCTGTGCGTACAAACAAATATCGGCAAGGGTCGGCGCGTCGCCGTGACAAAAGCGCCCGGTGTCAGGTTCGTTGGCAAGTCTCGATTCCAGCGCGCTGAATGTGTTGCTGACCCAATGCGCAAACCAATCGCGAACCGCCGTGTCGTCCGCACCAAACCGCGAGCGCAGAGTATTGAGAACGCCAAGATTGTTGAGCGGGTGAATTTCGCACGCGATCATCAGCGCCAGTGACCGCACTCTGGCTCGCCCCAATGCATCGCTGGGTAGAATCGGAGGTGTCGGACACGTTTCGTCCAGATACTCAAGAATGGCCAGCGACTGCGTCAGTACTTTGTCCGGACTCAGCTGCAGTGCCGGCACCAACCCTTGCGGATTGACCGCCAGGTAGTCGTCCGTCTTGTGCGCTTTATCGAGCAACGCATAGGAGGCGTAGTGATAGGACAGCTGTTTGAGATTCAGTCCAACGCGCACGCGCACGGACGTCGAGCTTCGAAAATAGTTATGGAGTACCCATTCGGTCATGCCCGCGCCCTGTGTCTGAAGAGTATGGGGATAGCAATGTACCAGAATGATCGCCCTGCGCGTGGCGAGCGGTCCGCTAGGCGCGATTGGGTTGCCGACTTCACGCGAGCGACCGGCCGAGGCTCGCATGGGGCCTGACGCGCCATTGACGCCATCATGACGACACAGAACGTCACACGAACGCCCACTCATTTTGTTGCGTTGCGAGGCACTAGATTTTATGATGGTTACGAGTTCGCGTAATGCGCTCAGCGCCACATCATTCCGAATCTTCTATTCACATATTTAGTTTTTATTTCATTGTTTTATGAACTAAACCTGATGTGATTTAACCGGAGAAAATCATGCCCGATTCGCGCGCCTATCCCGCGGGACGCCCTGTATTTATTGTTGACGGCAGTCGCACACCCTTCTTGCGCGCGGCTGGCCGCCCCAACGCGTTCTCAGCGTCTGATCTGGCGGTGGCCGCCTCACGACCACTGATCGCCCGACAGTCGTTTGAGCCAATGGACCTGGACGAGGTCGTCCTCGGCTGCGCCATGCCCAGCCCGGACGAGGCGAACATTGGGCGGATTCTGGCGCTGCGTTTGGGCTGTGGCCATGCGGTGCCCGCGTATACCGTGATGCGCAATTGTGCGTCAGCCATGCAAGCGCTGGATTCGGCGGCCAAAGACATCAGTCTCGGCCGCGCCGATCTGGTCCTCGCCGGGGGCACTGAAGCGATGAGCCGTGCTCCGCTGATTTACAACGACACCGCGGTCAACTGGTTTGCCGACACGGCGCGAGCCCGGTCAGCGCTTGCAAAATCTCGAGCCATGGCGAAGGTGCCACTCAAGGCGTTTATGAATCCGATTATCAGCCTCATTCGAGGGCTGAACGACAGCACGATCAACGTCAATATGGGGCAAACCTGCGAAATTGTTGCCCAACGATTCGGCGTAACGCGAGACGAGATGGACGCCTACGCGGTGCGCAGTCATCAGCGCCTCGCCGCGGCGATCGATGAAGGACGACTGGCCGAGGTAGAGACGCTCTATTCGCCGTCTGGAGCGGTGTTTGACAGTGATACCGGTTTGCGTCGCGACAGCAGCATGGACAAATTGGCCAAACTCAAACCGGCGTTTGACCGGCGCGCGGGCATTGTGACCCCAGGGAATAGTTCACAGATCACTGACGGCGCCGCCATGTTGATTTTGGCAAGTGAAGAAGCCCTCCGCCGCCACAACCTAACGCCAATGGGGATGCTGGTCGATACCTCATGGGCTGCCCTAGACCCTGCGGAAATGGGCTTAGGGCCGGTTCACGCCACCACCCCACTACTCCAACGACACGCACTGTCGCTGAGCGATATCGATGTGTGGGAAATTAACGAAGCCTTTGCCGGTCAGGTGTTGGGCTGTGTTCGAGCGTGGGAAAGCGACGACTACTGTCGGTCGTTGGGCCTGGACGGCGCGTTGGGTTCGCTGGATTCGGAGCGCTTGAACATCGACGGGGGCGCAGTGAGCATCGGCCATCCAGTCGGTGCCAGCGGCTCCCGCATCGTGCTACACGCGCTTCACGCGCTTAAGCAACGAAACGAAAAACGCGCCGTGGCAACGCTTTGCATTGGCGGTGGCCAGGGCGGCGCTATGCTACTTGAACAAGTTTAACCAAAGGGTATGACGACAATGAATAACTGGACAGTCACTACCGACGGCGACCAGATTGCCTGGGCCATGCTGGATAAAGTCGATGCGAGCGCGAACACACTCGGCAAACAAATCATGGAAGAGCTCAATGTGCTTCTTGGTGAACTCGAGGCCACTAAACCCAAAGCGGTGGTGTTCGGTTCAGCCAAAACCAGCGGGTTTATCGCCGGTGCCGACATTACCGAATTCACGCAGGTCACGACGCCCGACGCGGCGTTTGAAATGGTACGTGCGGGTCAACAAGTGCTCGATCGGCTCGAGGCACTGTCATGCCCGACCATTGCGATGATTAACGGCTTTGCGCTCGGTGGCGGTCTGGAACTTGCACTCGCCTGCGACTACCGGATCGTCGTCGATGAGGATTCTGCACGACTCGGACTGCCCGAAGTCATGCTCGGTATTCACCCAGGCTTCGGCGGCACAGTGAGGACGCCGCGTCTGGTGGGCCCGATCGCAGCGCTGGACATGATGCTCACAGGTCGTGGATTGCGCCCCAGTGCTGCACGCAAAATCGGCCTGGTCGATGCGGTAGTGCCGCGTCGACACCTCACGCGCACTGCGCGACATTATGCGTTGTCTCCACCTAAGAAAGCGCGCCTTTCCCTCAAGAATCGTCTATTAAATTCCGCCGCCGCACGGCCACTCATCGCCTCGATGAGTGCCAAGCAAGCCGCTAAGAAAGCGTCTCGCGAACACTATCCGGCGCCTTACGCGATCATCGATCTTTGGAAGAATTACGCGTCGAATCCGTCGCTGATGTATGAAAAAGAGGCGCGTTCGATCGCCGAACTTATCTGCGGCCCAACCGCACAGAATCTCGTCAAAGTGTTTCTGTTGCAGGACCGTATGAAGTCGATGGGCGCCGATACCGAATTCCCGGTTGACCATGTGCATGTGATCGGCGCCGGCGTGATGGGCGGCGACATCGCAGCTTGGTGTGCTTTGAAAGGGATTCGTGTCACGCTCCAAGACCGCGAAGCACAATACATCGCGCCCGCCATTAAACGTGCGCACAAGTTGTTCAGTAAAAAACTTCGTAAACCCCATCTTATCCAGGCGGCCATGGATCGACTGATGCCGGACGTGGACGGCGACGGCATCGTCAATGCCGACGTCATCATCGAGGCCATTTACGAAAATCTCGACGCCAAGCAAGCGCTGTATGCCACCATCGAGCCAAGGATGAAGTCGACCGCCGTGCTAGCAACGAACACATCGAGCATAAAGCTTGAGGCACTCAATCAGTCACTGAGCCGCCCGGAGCGACTCATCGGGCTACACTTTTTCAATCCCGTGGCAAAAATGCAGCTCGTAGAAGTGATCTATACCGACAACACGGACCGAGGTGAGGTCGACAAGGGCATTGCCTTCACACGACAAATCAGCCGCTTGCCGCTGCCGTGTCGCAGCGCGCCCGGTTTCGTCGTGAATCGCATTTTGTTTCCCTACATGATCGAAGCGATGAAGATCGGGCTGGAGGGCGTGCCCCTTGCCGCCATCGACAATGCCGCGCAACGCTTCGGCATGTTTATGGGGCCGGTGGAACTGGCCGACACCGTTGGGCTCGACGTGTCTTACCACGTGGCGCAAGTGTTCGCGAAGGAATTCGGTATGGAAATTCCAGACAAGCTCAAGCACATGGTCGACGCGAAAACGTTGGGGCGCAAAACAGGCAGCGAGAGGAGACGTAACAACTTTCACTGCACCGTTCGTTCGTCCCTTCTTTGACCTACTTTGTAAGATATTACTCGTGGTTTCTTGTCCTATTAAAAATTCAAGAAGAAGACAGAGA